>NZ_JBDPLU010000040.1:0-41273 GCF_039871525.1 Streptomyces sp. B6B3
CCAGGTCCCCAGCATCAGCGTCCAGACCGCCGTCATGATCCTCGCGCTCCTCCCCGTCGCCATCCTCTCCCCCTTCGTCCAACGCCACTTCAAGAAGGGCATGCTCATCGGCGCCATCAAGGGCTGACCCGGCCCGACCCACCCCAGCCGTTCCGAGAATCCGAGGAGGAGACGAGTCCGATGGCCGGCCTGAACGACGCGACGCGTGGGCGACTGCTCTTCGGCGGCGACTACAACCCCGAGCAGTGGCCGCCGGAGGTGTGGCAGGAGGACGTCCGGCTGATGCGGGACGCCGGCGTCACCCTCGCCACCGTCGGCGTGTTCTCCTGGGCGACCCTGGAACCCAGCCCGGGCGCACGTGACTTCGGCTGGCTCGACGACGTGCTGGGCCGGCTGGACGAGGCCGGCATCGGGGTCTGCCTCGCCACCCCCACCGCCTCGCCGCCGCCCTGGCTCGGCGCCCGGCATCCCGAGACCCTGCCGCGCGACGAGCACGGCACGGTCGTCTGGTACGGCTCGCGCAACCAGTTCTGCGCCTCCTCGCCGGTCTACCGGGAACACGCCGCCCGGATCACCGAGGACCTCGCGCGCCGCTACGGCCGCCACCCGGCGCTGCGCCTGTGGCACGTCAACAACGAGTACGGCACCGCCTGCTACTGCGACGAGACGGCCCGGCACTTCCGCTCCTGGCTGCGCGACCGCTACGGCACCCTGCAGGCGCTCAACGAGGCGTGGGGCACGGCGTTCTGGAGCCAGCGCTACGGCACCTGGGACGAGATCATCCCGCCCCGCCGGGCCCAGTACCTGATCAACCCCACCCAGGTGCTGGACTTCCGCCGCTTCACCAGCGACGCGCTCCTGGAGTGCTTCGTCGCCGAACGGGACATCGTCGCCGCGCACAGCCCCGACGTGCCGGTCACCACCAACTTCATGCCGCTCTTCGCCGGCCAGGACGGCTGGCGCTGGGCCGCCGAGGAGGACGTCGTCTCCGTCGACCTCTACCCCGACCCGGCCGCCGCCCACGACGACGCGACCGGCCCCGCCCACGGCGCGCTGGTGCAGGACCTCACCCGTTCGCAGGCCGGCGGCCCGTGGATGCTGATGGAGCAGGCCGCCTCCGCCGTGAACTGGCGCCCGGTGAACCGGCCCAAGCCCGAGGGCCTGATGCGGCAGTGGTCGCTCCAGGCGGTGGCGCGCGGCGCCGACGCCATCTGCTTCTTCCAGTGGCGGCAGTCCCGGCAGGGCAGCGAGAAGTTCCACTCCGCGATGCTGCCGCACGCCGGTGAGCACTCCCGCACCTTCGACCAGGTGCGGGCCCTCGGCGAGGAACTCGCCGGCCTGACCGACGTCGTCGGCACCACCGTGACCGCCTCCGTCGCCGTGCTGCACGAATGGTCCGCCTGGTGGGCCAGCGGCCAACCGGGCCGCCCGTCCGCCGCGCTGGACTATCCGGCGGTCCTCGCCACCTGGCACCAGGCGCTGTGGGAGCAGAACCTCACCACCGACTTCGCCCATCCCGAGGCCGACCTGACCGGCTACCGGCTCGTCGTCGTCCCCCAGCTGTACCTGCTGTCCGACGCCGCCCTGGACAACCTGACCCGGTACGTGCGCGGCGGCGGCACCCTCGTCTGCGGCTTCTTCACCGGGGTCGCCGACGTGGACGACCGGATCCGCGAGGGCGGCGTGGACGAGCGGCTGCGGCGGCTGCTGGGCATCGCCCGGGTGCACGAGTGGTGGCCGCTGGCCGAGGAGGAGCGGGTCGGCCTCTCCGACGGCTCGCACGGCACCGTGTGGAGCGAGGACCTCGAACTCGCCGACGCCGCAGACGACTCCGAGGACGCCGGCCGGGCGGAGGTCATCGCCGCCTACGCCACCGGACCGCTGGCCGGCCGCCCCGCCGTCACCCGGGCCACGGCAGCCGGCGACGTCGGCGCCGCCTGGTACGTCTCCACGCTTCCGGAACGCCCGGCGCTGCGCGCGCTCCTCGCCGAGGCCGCCCGGACCGCCGGCGCCACCCCCGTGCTGCCCGACGCGCCCGCCGGCTGCGAGGCGGTGCGCCGCGGCGAACTGCTGTTCCTCCTCAACCACCTCCCTGAGCAGATCACCGTCCCCCTGCAAGACCCCCACACCGATCTGCTCTCCGGCCAGGCCCACCCGACCGAGGTCACCCTCGGCCGGCACGGCGTGGCCGTTCTCACCCCCACACCGAAAGGGAGCCGCGCATGAAACGGCGTAGGCGCACCATCACACTGATCCTCGCTCCGGTGATCGCCCTGCTGACGGCCGTCGGCTACACGGCGAGCACGGCCCAGGCCGCGGTCTGGGAGTCCTGCGACCAGTGGGGCAACTGGACGTCGCCCGAGGGCTACATCGTCTACAACAACATCTGGGGCTCCGGGGCGGGCTCCCAGTGCATCTCCGCCGAGTCCGGCCAGGAGTTCACCGTCAGCGCCGACCACCCGAACACCGGCGGCATCAAGTCCTACCCGAACTCCAAGTACATCGTCGGCCAGCCGATCAACGCCATCGACTCGTTCACCACGAGCTACGACGTGACGGTCCCGCAGTCGGGCGCGTACAACACCGCGTACGACATCTGGGACGAGAACTACGACCACGAGATCATGCTCTGGCTGAACTGGTACGGCCCGGTCGGCCCGCTCGGCTCGCAGGTGGGCACGGCGGAACTGGGCGGCCACACCTGGGACATCTACAACGGCAGCAACGGCGCCAACAACGTCTACTCCTTCCTGCGCCAGGGCAACTCCTCGCAGGGCGAGATCGACGTGGTGCCGGTCCTCGACTACATCGTCGACCAGGGGTGGATGAGCGAGTCCACGGTCATCGGTGACTCCCAGCTCGGCTTCGAGATCACCTCCTCGGCGGGCGGACTGGACTTCACCGTGAACAACTACGCTGTGAGCGCCAACTGAGATGAATGAATCCGCCCGGCGGCGGCAACCTCCTGCCAGTGGGCGGCGACCCTAGACGTGTGGCTCCGGCGAAGGCGAGCGCCGGAGCCACACTCATCCTTGCCGGATGCTTCACACGGAGGCCCGGTTGTGGGCCCCACAACCGGGCCTCCGGCTCGGCGCTGGCCGCCGGCGAGACCGCAGGGCGGTCATGGCCGGACCTCCCCGGTGCCCGGGACACCCCGACGCCGCGGGCGCGCGCTCCTCGGCTGCCCTACCGGCGCTGACCACGAACACCCGCCCCGCTGGCGCCGTCAGACGGGGTACGGCCCCCGGGGTCCGGAAACGCCCACACAGCAACCCGCCCCGCCGGCACGGCCGGGCTGGGTATGGCCCTCCGGGGTCCGGGAACGCTCGCGGTCACCCGTCAGCCCTGGCCCGCTGGTGTAGCGGGGCGAGGTGTGGCCCTCCGGGGTCCGGGGACGCTCGCGCTCGCGGTCACCCGTCAGCCCTGGCCCGCTGGTGTAGCGGGGCGAGGTGTGGCCCTCCGGGGTCCGGGAACGCTCGCGCTCGCGGTCACCCGTCAGCCCTGGCCCGCTGGTGTAGCCGGGCGAGGTGTGGCCCTCCGGGGTCCGGGAACGCTCGCGGGCACCCGTCAACCCGCCCCGCCGGCACGGCCGGGCGGGGTACGGCCCTCCGGGTCCGGGGGCGGAGCCCCCTGGGCTGGGGAACGGCCGCATTCGTGGGTGGACGCCAGCCCTCGCCCTCCCGGGGCTCCGTGGGGCGAAAGCCCCAGGCAGCGGCGGCGTGGGCGAGCTCCGCGCAGCGGGACCGCAGCGGGACCTCAGCCCGCCACCGGCAGCGACGCCCCGTCCCGCAGGAAGAGCGGAATCCGCTCCAACGGCGCGTCCACGGTGACCGTGGACCCGCCCTCGTACGACGCGCCCGTCCAGGCGTCGGCCCACCGCGCGCCCGCCGGCAGGTACACCTCGCGCCGCCGCGCCCCCGCCTCCAGCACGGGCGCCACCAGCAGGTCGGGCCCCAGCAGGTACGCGTCCGCGACGTCCCACGCCCGCGCGTCCCCGGGGAACTCCAGGAAGAGCGGCCGCATCGGCGGCAGCCCTTCGTCCCGCGCCGCCCGCATCTGCGCCAGCAGATAGGGCCGCAGCCGCTCCCGCAGCCGCAGGTAGACCGCCAGGATGGGCTCCGCGTCCGGACCGTAGGACCACACCTCGTTGGGCCCGCCGGTCATCGCGGGCCCGAGCGGCATGCCCGGGTCGCGGAAGCCGTGCAGCCGCATCAGCGGCGACAGCGCGCCGAACTGGAACCACCGCACCAGCACCTCGCGGTACGCCGGGTCGTCCGGATCGCCGCCGTGGAAGCCGCCGATGTCCGTGTGCCACCACGGGATGCCGGACAGCGCGACGTTCAGTCCCGCCGCGATCTGCCGGCGCAGCGTGGCGAAGTCGGTGCCGATGTCGCCCGACCAGACCGCGGCGCCGTAGCGCTGGCTGCCGGCCCACGCCGAGCGGTTGAGGGTGATCACCTCGTCCTCGCCGCGGCCCGCGGCCCGCAGGCCCTCGTAGAACGTCCGCGCGTTCTCCCGCGGGTAGAGGTTGCCCACCTCCAGGCCGGGGCCGGCGTGGTAGCGCAGGTTCGCCGGGAAGCCGGGCTTCAGCTCCGGTTCGCAGGCGTCCAGCCAGTACTCCGAGATGCCGTACGGGTCGAGGTAGTTCTCCTGGATCCGGGAGAAGACGAAGTCCCGGGCGTCGGGGTTGGTGGCGTCGTAGAACGCCACCTGCACCGTCTCGGCGACCTCCTTGTCCGGCCAGTCGGCGTGCGCCATCGGGCCGTACTCGGTGCCGATGAAGTAGCCGCGCTGCTCCATCACCGGGTGGTTCTCGCTGAGCGGCGAGACCGACGGCCACACCGAGACCATCAGCCGGATGCCGAGCTCGTCGAGCTCCCGCACCATGGCGGCCGGGTCGGGCCACTCCGCCGGGTCGAACCGCCACTCGCCGAGGTGCGTCCAGTGGAAGAAGTCGCAGACGATCACCGAGATCGGCAGGCCGCGCCGCTTGTACTCGCGGGCCACCGACAGCAGTTCCTCCTGGGTGCGGTAGCGCAGCTTGCACTGCCAGAAACCGGCCGCCCATTCCGGCAGCATCGGCGTCCGGCCGGTCGCCGCCGTGTACCGGCGCTGCGTCTGGGCGGGCGTGCCCGCGGCGATCCAGTAGTCGAGCTGCCGGGCGCTGTCGGCCACCCACCGGGTGCCGTTCTCGGCCAGCTCGACGCGCCCGACGGCCGGGTTGTTCCACAGCAGGGTGTAGCCCCGGCTGGAGGTCAGCACCGGGATGCTGACCTCGGCGTTGCGCTGCACCAGGTCGACGACCGCACCCTTCTGGTCGAACAGGCCGTGCTGGTGCTGGCCGAGTCCGTAGAGCCGCTCGCCGTGGTAGGCGGCGAACCGCTGCTCCAGGCGGTGGTAGCCGTTCCCGGTGGCGGTGTACAGCCGCGGCCCCGGCCACCAGAAGTGCGCCCGCTCCTCGGCCAGCAGCTCGTCGCCGGTGTCGGTGCGCAGGAACCGGATCATGCCCTCGGCGTTCACCTCGGCGGTGATGGCGCCGCAGGTGAGGGTGGCCGTGCCGTCCTTGACCTTGACCGCCACCGGGCCGGCCGGCGGCGCCTCGTCGAGCAGCGCGCCGGGCAGGTCGGGCAGCAGCGGTCCGCCGAGCCGCGCCCGCACCCGGATGGCGTCCGGGCCCCACGGCTCCAGGCGCAGCGTCTCCTGTCTGCCGCGCCATTCCAGGCCGCCGGCGTGCTCGGAGAACGTCCCGATGGTGGGGGAGGACTGGGCGAGCGATACGGATTCGGTCACGTCGGTCCCCATCAGTGCGCGGTGGCGGGCGAGCGGGAGGGCGCCGGGCCGCTGCTGGCCCGGATGGTGAGGCGGGGCGGCAGCAGTTTCACGCTGGTCTCGGCGGCGGTGCGCGGGAGCCTCGCCAGGGCGGCGCCGCCCGCGCCGCCGCGCTCGACCTTGGCCATGATCAGTTCGACCGCGCGCCGGCCCATCTCCTGGGCCGGGATCGCGACCGAGGTGACCGCCACCGACTGCTGGGTGGCGACCTGCTCCGGGCAGATCGCGACCACCGACATGTCCTCGGGCACGGCCCGGCCCTGCTGGCGCAGCAGCCCGAGCAGCGGGCCGATGGCGGCCTCGTTCTGCACGATGAGCCCGGTGGTGTCGGGGCGCTCGTCGACGATCCGGGCCAGGGTGCCGGCCACCGACTCGTAGGAGCCCTCGCAGGGCCGGTGCAGCAGCCGCACGCCGAGTTCGCCGGCGCGCTCCCGCACGCCGTCCAGGGTCCGCTCCGCGAAGCCGGTGTGCCGCTCGTAGACGGCGGCGGCCTCGCCGATCACGGCCACGTCGCGGTGGCCGAGGTCCGCGAGATGCTCGATGCACAGCCGCCCGGTGGCGGCGAAGTCCAGGTCCACGCAGGTCAACGCGGTGGCGTCGGTGGGCAGCCCGATCAGCACGGCGGGCCGGGGCGACTCGCGCACCAGCGGCAGCCGCTCGTCCTCCAGTTCGACGTCCATGAGGATCATGGCGTCGGCCAGCCCGCTGCCGACCACCCGGCGTACCGCCTCCGGGCCCTCCTGGCCGGTGAGCAGCAGCACGTCGTGGTGGCGCTCGCGGGCGGTGGTGGCCACGGCGATGGCGATCTCCATCATTACCGGGACGTACATGTCGGTGCGCAGTGGCATCATCAGCGCGATGATGTTGGACCTGCTGCTGGCCAGGGCGCGGGCGCCGGCGTTCGGGTGGTAGCCGAGCTCCCTGATGCTGCGCTCGACGCGCTCCCTGGTCTGGCTGGAGATGGTCCGCTTGCCGCTCAGCACGTAACTCACCGTGCTGGCTGAGACGCCGGCGTGTCGGGCGACCTCGGCGAGGGTGACCATGTGCTCTCCCAGAGGGCCGTGGACGGTGTGGGGTGAAGCGCTTCGATGCCGCTCTCGCATGGTGGCGGCAAAGTACCGTTGGGGTAACCGGGATGACCTTAGACCGCACTCTCCCGGGGTGTCCATAGGTATGTCGAAGCGCTTCAACAACGGGGCGTGCTCGGCGCGCGCGAACCGGTACGCGTCGCTCATCATCGGGTATACGGATCAGTAGAACCCATGAGTAGGCGAGGTGAGTGTCGATGACCACCGAATCCGCCGAATCCACCGGCCGGACCGCCGCGGGCGGACACGCCTCCGAGGCCGAGGCCCGCCGCGTCGCCGAGGCAGCCAGGGAACAGCACTGGACCAAGCCCAGCTTCGCCAGGGAGCTCTTCCTCGGGCGGCTGCGCCTGAACCTGATCCACCCGCGTCCCCGGCCCGACGAGGAGCGCGCCCTGGCCGGCGAGGAGTTCCTCGCCAGGCTCCGCGAGTTCTGCCGCACCGACGTCGACGGCGCGCGCATCGAGCGCGAGGCCAGGATCCCCGACGAGACCGTCAGCGGACTGCGCGCGCTCGGCGCGTTCGGCATGAAGATCGACGCGGCCTACGGCGGCCTCGGCCTGAGCCACGTCCACTACAACCGGGCGCTGGCCATGGTCGGTTCGGTCAGCCCGGCGCTGAGCGCGCTGCTCTCGGCCCACCAGTCGATCGGCGTGCCGCAGCCGTTGAAGCTCTTCGGCACCGAGGAGCAGCGGCGGGAGTTCCTGCCGCGCTGCGCCCGCGGCGCGATCTCGGCCTTCCTGCTCACCGAGCCCGACGTCGGCTCCGATCCGGCGCGGCTGGCCGCCACCGCGGTCCCGGACGGCGACGACCACTACCTGCTGGACGGCGTCAAGCTGTGGACCACCAACGGCGTGGTCGCCGAACTGCTCGTCGTCATGGCGCAGGTGCCGCGGCGCGGCATCACCGCGTTCGTCGTCGAGGCCGACTCACCGGGCATCACCGTCGAACACCGCAACGGCTTCATGGGCCTGCGCGGCATCGAGAACGGCGTCACCCGCTTCCACCGGGTCCGGGTGCCGGCGGCCAACCGCATCGGCGCGGAGGGCGCGGGCCTGAAGATCGCGCTGACCACGCTCAACACCGGCCGGCTGTCGCTGCCCGCGCTCTGCGTCGGCGCCGGCAAGTGGTGCCTGAAGATCGCCAGGGAGTGGAGCGAGGCCCGCGTCCAGTGGGGCCGGCCGATCGCGAAGCACGAGGCGGTCGGCGCCCGGATCTCGTTTATCGCCGCCACCACCTTCGCCCTGGAGGCGGTGCTGGAGCTCTCCGGCGAGCTGGCCGACGCCGACCGGCACGACATCCGCATCGAGGCGGCGCTGGCCAAGCTGTACGGCAGCGAGATGGCCTGCCGGATGGCCGACGAGCTCGTGCAGATCCGAGGCGGCCGCGGATTCGAGACCGCCGAGTCGCTCGCCGCCCGCGGCGAGCGCGGCGTGCCGGCCGAACAGGTGCTCCGGGACCTGCGGATCAACCGGATCTTCGAGGGCTCCTCGGAGATCATGCGGCTGCTCATCGCGCGGGAGGCGGTCGACGCCCACCTGAAGGTGGCCGGCGACCTCGTCGCCCGCGACGCCACCCTCTCCGACAAGCGCCGGGCGGCCGTCGCGGCCACCGCCTTCTACGCCCGCTGGCTGCCCCGGCTGACCACCGGGCGTGGCCAGCTCCCGCTGTCCTACGGCGACTTCCACGTGCCGGGGCCGCATCCGGACCTGGCGCACCACCTGCGCTTCGTCGAGCGCACCGCCCGGAAGCTGGCCCGTTCCACGTTCTACGCCATGGCCCGCTGGCAGGGGCGCCTGGAGACCAGACAGGGCTTCCTGGGCCGGATCGTGGACATCGGCGCCGAACTGTTCGCCATGACCGCGGCCTGCGTGCACGCCGAACGCCTCCGCCGGGCCGGCGAGTCGGGGCGCGAGGCGTACGAGCTCGCGGACGCGTTCTGCCAGCAGGCCAGAATCCGGATCACCGACCTCTTCCATCATCTGTGGCACAACACCGACGACACCGACCGGGCCGTGGTGCGGCAGGTGCTGGCCGGCAAGTACGACTGGCTGGAGTCCGGCGTGCTCGACCCGTCCACCCCGGGCCCGTGGATCGCCGAGACCCCGCCCGGCCCCTCCGAGCGCCCCAACCTGCACCGCCCGATTCCCTGACCCCCGTTTCGTCTCTCGCGTCCCGGCGGCCTCCGTCCCCGGGCCGACCGCCACTCCTGTGGGGGACGAGGCCGGCGGCACCGACCGCCGGGGGAGGGGGGAGAATGGGGGGATGACGGAGCGCCCCACCCTGCTTGCCGATCCGCGTCTGCGCCCCTCCCAGGCGGGGAGACCGGCGGGAACACCGCCACAGGACGGGCCCCGGGAGGTGGTGATCCTCGGCTCGACGGGCTCGATCGGCACCCAGGCCGTCGACGTGGTGCTCCGCAACCCCGGCCGGTTCCGCGTCACCGGGCTGTCCGCCGGCGGCGAGCGGCTCGGGCTGCTGGCCGGACAGGCGCACCGGCTGCAGGTGCGGGCGGTGGCCGTCGCCCGGGAGGACAAGGCCACCGAGCTGCGCGAGGCGCTGCGGGCCCAGTACGGCGTGCGCGAGCCGATACCGGAGATCCTGGCCGGTCCGGACGCCGCCACCCACCTCGCCGGCAGCGAGTGCCACACGGTGCTCAACGGCATCACCGGGTCCATCGGCCTGGCCCCCACCCTCGCCGCGCTGCGGGCCGGACGGGTGCTGGCGCTGGCCAACAAGGAGTCGCTGATCGTCGGCGGGCCGCTGGTCACGGAGCTGGCCGGGCCCGGGCGGATCGTGCCGGTGGACTCCGAGCACTCGGCCCTCTTCCAGGCCCTGCTCGGCGGCCGCCACGACGAGGTCGAGAGGCTCGTGGTGACCGCGAGCGGCGGCCCGTTCCGGGGCCGGAGCCGGGCCGCGCTGGCCGACGTCACCCCCGCCGAGGCACTCGCCCACCCCACCTGGGACATGGGCCCGATGGTCACGATCAACTCCGCGACCCTGGTCAACAAGGGTCTGGAGGTCATCGAGGCGCACCTGCTGTTCGGCATACCGTTCGACCGCATCGACGTCGTCGTGCACCCGCAGTCCTACGTGCACTCCATGGTCCAGTTCTCCGACGGCTCGACGATCGCCCAGGCCAGCCCGCCGGACATGCGGATGCCCATCGCGCTCGGCCTCGGCTGGCCGGACCGGGTGCCGGGCGCGGCCCCGGCGTGCGACTGGACCCGGGCGCACACCTGGGAGTTCCTGCCGCTGGACACGGATGCCTTCCCCTCGGTGCCGCTCGCCCGCCGGGTGGGTAGCCTCGGCGGTACCGCGCCCGCGGTGTTCAACGCGGCCAACGAGGAGTGCGTGCACGCCTTCCTCGCCGGGCTGCTGCCGTTCACCGGGATCGTGGACACCGTCGCCAGGGTCGTCGAGGAACAGAGCATCGCCGGATCCGGAACCTCCCTGACCCTCCCGGACGTCCTCGAAGCGGAGACCCGGGCGCGGGCACGCGCCCGCCAGCTGGCCGGAACCGCCGGCCGGATCACGACGGAGGCGCACACCGCATGACCGGCCTGATGTTCCTCATCGGCATACTCGTCTTCGTCTTCGGGTTGCTGTTCTCCATCGCCTGGCACGAGCTCGGCCACTACTCCACGGCCCGGATGTTCGGCGTCCGGGTGCCCCAGTTCATGGTCGGCTTCGGGCCGACGATCTGGTCGCGGCACGGCAAGGAGACCGAGGTCGGGATCAAGGCCGTGCCGTTCGGCGGCTACATCCGGATGATCGGCATGTTCCCGCCCGGCGACGACGGCGCCGTCCGCAAGCGGTCCACCTCGCCGTTCCGCGGCATGATCGAGGACGCGCGGGCCGCCGCCTTCGAGGAGCTCAAGCCCGGGGACGAGAAGCGGCTGTTCTACACCCGCAAGCCGTGGAAGCGGGTCATCGTCATGTTCGCGGGCCCCGGGATGAACCTGATCCTCGCGGTCGGCATCTTCCTCGGCGTGCTGATGGGCTTCGGCATCAACACCCAGACCACCACCGTGGCCTCGGTGTCCGAATGCGTGATCCCGCAGAGCGAGGGCAGCAGGGACTGCCGGGCCGGCGACGAGCCCGCCCCGGCCAACGCGGCGGGGCTGCGCGCCGGCGACATCATCGTGGCCTTCGACGGCGAGCCCATCGACGAGTGGAGCACCCTCCAGCAGCGCATCAGGGAGACGACCGGCGAGGCGACGATCACCGTCGAACGGGACGGGCAGACCGTGGACCTGCACGCCAGCCTCATCCCGAACCAGGTCGCCAAGACCGACGGCGACGGCGGCTACGTCGAGGGCGAGTACGTCACCGCCGGCTTCCTCGGCTTCTCACCGGCCAGCGGCATCGTGAAGCAGGACTTCGGCCAGGCGGTCGAGCGGATGGGCGACATCATGTCCGACGGCGTCCAGGCGCTGATCGACATCCCGTCCGAGATCCCGGGCCTGTGGAACGCCGCCACGGGGAACGGCGAGCGCGAGCCGGACTCCCCGATGGGCGTCGTCGGGGCCGCCCGGGTCGGCGGCGAGATCTTCACCCTCGACATCCCGGCCAGCCAGCAGATCGCGACCGCGCTGTTCCTGGTCGCGGGCTTCAACCTGTCGCTCTTCCTGTTCAACATGCTGCCGCTGCTCCCGCTGGACGGCGGCCACATCGCGGGCGCGCTCTGGGAGTCGATGCGCCGCGGCGTCGCCCGGGTGCTCAGGCGCCCGGACCCGGGACCGTTCGACGTGGCCAAGCTGATGCCGGTCGCCTACGTGGTGGCCGCCGTGTTCGTCTGCTTCACGCTGCTGGTGCTGGCCGCCGACATCGTCAACCCGGTGTCGTTGACCGGATAGTTGACCGGACTGTACCGCCCGGGTGGGCGGGGCGGCCCTCAGGTGCCGTAGGCTCGACCACGAGGGGCCCGTCGCACCGGCGGCCCGGACCGCCATCCGCACCCTGGGGTTGCACGCATCCATGACCGCCATCTCGCTGGGAATGCCCTCCGTACCGATGAAGCTGGCCGAGCGTCGGACCAGCCGGCAGATCCAGGTCGGATCCGTCGCCGTGGGCGGTGACGCGCCGGTCTCGGTGCAGTCCATGACGACGACCCGCACCAGCGACGTCGGCGCCACGCTGCAGCAGATCGCCGAGCTGACCGCGTCCGGCTGCCAGATCGTGCGGGTGGCCTGCCCCACCCAGGATGACGCCGACGCGCTCGCCGTGATCGCCCGCAAGTCGCAGATCCCGGTGATCGCCGACATCCACTTCCAGCCGCGGTACGTCTTCGCGGCCATCGACGCCGGCTGCGCCGCGGTGCGGGTGAACCCGGGGAACATCAAGGAGTTCGACGACAAGGTCAGGGAGATCGCCAGGGCCGCCTCGGCCGCCCGGGTGCCGATCCGCATCGGCGTCAACGCCGGCTCGCTGGACAAGCGGCTGCTCGCCAAGTACGGCAAGGCCACCCCCGAGGCGCTGGTGGAGTCCGCGCTGTGGGAGTGCTCGCTCTTCGAGGAGCACGACTTCCGCGACATCAAGATCTCCGTCAAGCACAACGACCCGGTGGTCATGGTCAACGCGTACCGGCAGCTCGCCGAGCGCTGCGACTACCCGCTGCACCTCGGCGTCACCGAGGCCGGACCCGCCTTCCAGGGCACCATCAAGTCGGCCGTCGCGTTCGGCGCGCTGCTCAGCGAGGGCATCGGCGACACCATTCGCGTCTCGCTGTCCGCCCCGCCGGTCGAGGAGATCAAGGTCGGCATCCAGATCCTGGAGTCCCTCGGCCTGCGCGAGCGCTCCCTGGAGATCGTCTCCTGCCCGTCCTGCGGCCGCGCCCAGGTGGACGTCTACACCCTCGCCGAGGAGGTCACCGCGGGGCTGACCGGCATGGAGGTGCCGCTCCGGGTGGCCGTCATGGGCTGCGTGGTCAACGGCCCCGGCGAGGCCAGGGAGGCCGACCTCGGCGTCGCCTCGGGCAACGGCAAGGGGCAGATCTTCGTCAAGGGCGAGGTCATCAAGGTCGTGCCCGAGTCGAAGATCGTGGAGACCCTGATCGACGAGGCGATGCGGCTCGCGGAGGAGATGGAGCGGGACGGCGCCGCCTCCGGCACCCCCGAGGTCTCGGTCACCGGCTGACCAGCGCCGTCGACCGTCGGCGAGGCCGGCCGGGAATCCCCCCGGCCGGCGGACCCGCGGGGTACAGTGCGGGCACCGCACCGCCGCGCCCCGCGCACCCCCGCAGCTCCCGACTCTGCACCGCCCGACTCCGCCCCGTTCCGTCCCTTCCCGCAGACACCCACCAAGGCCCGTCCCCGTGCTGACCACACCCACCTTCCGGGTCCTCACCCCGGCCGAACTGCGCGACGCGCTGTCCGTGCTCGACCAGGACCCGGTGGCCAACGCGTTCGTCACCGCCCGGGTGCTCGACTCCGGCCTGGAGGCCCCGCAGCTGGGCGGCGAGATGTGGGGCTGGTACCCGGCCGGGCGGCTGGCGTCGCTGTGCTACTCCGGGTCCAACCTGGTGCCCGTCCGCGCCAGCCCGGCCGCCCTGCGCGCCTTCGCCCGGCGCGCGCTGCGGGACGGGCGACGCTGCTCCTCGCTGGTCGGCCCCGCCGACCAGGCGGCGACGCTGTGGTCCCATCTGGAGCCGCGCTGGGGCCCGGCCCGCGAGCTGCGCGCCCGCCAGCCGCTGATGGTCGCCGACACCGTCCCGGCCCACGTCACGCCCGATCCCCTGGTGCGGCCGATGCGCAAGGACGAGATGGACCTGGTGCTGCCGGCCGCGGTGGCGATGTTCCACGAGGAGGTCGGCTTCTCGCCGCTGGACGCCGAGGACGGCGGCCTGATCTACCAGGCGCGGGTCGCCGAGACCGTCGGCAACGGCCGCTGCTTCGCCCGGGTGGAGGGCGGTCGCGTCGTCTTCAAGGCCGAGATCGGCGCCGTCACCCCGCACACCTGCCAGCTGCAGGGCGTCTGGACGGCCCCCGACCGGCGCGGGCAGGGCCTGGCCACCGCCGGTCTGGCCACCGTGCTGCGGCACGCGCTCGGACCCGCCGGCGCCCCGGTGGTCAGCCTCTACGTGAACGATTTCAACGCACCCGCGTTGACCGTCTACCGCCGCCTGGGCTTCACCGAGGTCGGCACCCTGATGAGCGTGCTCTTCTGAGCCGGCCGTCCCGGCCGTCCCGGCCGTCCCGGGCGCGCCGTGCGCGCGGGCGTCACCGGCGCGCCGCGGCGAGGGTGCGGGGCGCCCGAGCCGGCCTCGACGCGACTTCCCCGGCCAGGCGCGTTAGCCTCCCGCACATGACACCTTCTGCCGGGGAGGCCGCCCCGGGCGCCCAGGACATCGCCATCGGACCACTCGACCTGGCGGCCTGGGTGGACGAGGCGCTGGCCGTGCAGGCGCAGGCGTTCGGCCTGAGCCAGGACGAGATCGGCGTGCGCCGTCACATCGTGCTGCGCCACCTCGCCAACCCCGACGCCCGCGCCCTCGGCGCCACCGTCGGCACGGGACGGCTGGTCGGCTTCGTCTACGGCATGCCGAACGACCGCGCCCAGTGGTGGTCCTCGGTCGTCGAGCCGTACCTGCGCCGCGAGGGCAACGACGCCTGGCTCGACGACTCCTTCACCATCACCGAGCTGCACGTGCTGCCCGCCTACCAGGGACAGGGCATAGGCCGCCGGCTGATCACCATGCTCACCGACTCCGTCGCCGAGCCGCGGTCGATACTGTCCGCCATCGACACCGAGAGCCGGGCCCGGGCGCTCTACCGCAAGCTGGGCTACCAGGACCTGGCCCGCCGCGTGCTCTTCCCCTCCGCGCCCTGCCCCTACGCCGTGATGGGCGCGCCCCTCCCGCTCCGTCGCTAGGTCCTTGCCGGCCGGGCCCCGATCGCCCGCCGCGACGCCGGCGGATGGGGCACCTCCCGGGCCCCTGGAGCCTGGGGAGACCTCGCGCGTCGCCGGGCGCGCCGAGATGCTCCCCCAGGTCCCCGAGGAACTGGGGGGAGCTGCGGGCTCATCCGACGCGATGTCGCGGTCACGCCCCAGGTGACTTACCGGCCGGCCGGGCCCTGGTCGTCCACGGCGCCAGCGGGTGGTGCCCCCGTCATGCGTACGAGGGCGACCCTCCGCCCTGCGATGCGCCGCATCATGAGGGAGCCGCGGGCTGATCCGACGCGACCTCGCGGACATGCCCTGGGCGTGTTGCCGGCCGGCCGGACCCCGCTGCCCACGGCGCCGGCGCGCGCGGTCGCCGCGTCGTCCGCCAAGCCGGAACCGGCCTTCGGGTCCCACGGGCCGTGGATGCCCGGGGGCGCCGCTCCGTCCGCGATCGCCCGCACCGTGGAACCACGGGGTCCCGGAGCCGGAGGCGCACCGCTCAGAGCCAGCTGGCGAACTCCCACAGCAGCTCGGCCTCCGACCGGCGGCCCGCGTCCGCCGCCCGCGCCCCGGAGGCCACGGCCCGGAACAGCGTCCAGCCGCGGAGCCGCTCCTGTTCCACCTCTATCGCGTCGGCCAGCCGGGTCAGCCGTCGCCGGGTCACCGCCGCCGCCCCGGCCGAGGCCACCAGATCGTGCAGCCGGTCGCGGACGAGCCTGGCCAGGTCGTAGGCGCGCTCGCCCACCACCGGCTCGGGGCCCACCGCCAGCCACGGCGCCCGCTCCGGATCGCCGGCCAGCACCGCGCCCTGCCGGAAGTCGCCGTGCAGCAGCAGCCGTTCCGCACCGGCCGCCGACCCGTCCGCGAGCAGCGCCTCCCTGGCCTCCAGCGCCGCCTCGACCAGCGGCGTCACCTCCGGCGGGGCGGCCGAGCGCAGCAGGGCCGCCTGCCCGGCGGTCCGCTCCGCCACCGAGGGGAACGGATGCCCGGGCCCCGGGTCCACCCAGAGCCGGCGCGCCGTCTCCAGCGACTCCAGGAACGCCTTGGCCTCGGGCAGCGAGCGCAACGAGGTGCGGCCGTGCAGCCGCTCCAGCAGCAGCGCCCCCGCGTCGGGTGCGCAGCGCAGCGACCGCACCGCCCCGAAACCGTCCCAGCGTCGCAGCGCCGCGTCCTCCAGCGTCGCCTCCGCGCCCGGGACCGGCGCGCACAGCTTCAGCGCGGCCGGTTCGCCGTCCGCCGTCCGGACCAGCACGGTCATGCTGGTCCGGCCGCCGGGCTCGACCACCCGCTCCGGGGTCAGCTCCCAGCGCCGCGTGATCTCGTCGACCAGGTCCGGCAGCGCCGCCAGCCAGTCGCCCGCGTCCGCCGCCCGCGCTCCGACCAGCCGCTGCGGGGGCGCCGTCCGCGGCGTCGACACCGGGCTCACCGGTCCCCTCCCGAGTCGGCGTACTCCGGGAGACCGGGGAACGGCACGCCGTCGCCGCCCCAACGCACCGCCCGCACCGCCGCCTCGCGCAGCGCGGAGGCGGCCGAACGCCGCTCCTCGCCCGCGGTGGCCGCCACCAGGTCGGCGTAGGCGCCGGCCAGCCGCGACTCCAGGCGGGCGGCCAGCCGCAGCGCCGTGGCGCCGTCGGCGACCGGAAAGGGCAGTTGGTAGGCGACCGCCGCGGCCACCGGGGCCGCGCCGAGCTGGCGAACCGTGCGCTCCAGGGCGTCACGCCGCGCGCGGTGCGCGGCGTGCGCCTCGCTGGCCCGGCCCGCGTGCTTCTCGTCGACCAGGCTGCCGACCACGCCGTAGCCGTAGACGGCCGCGTGCTCGGCGGCCAGCGCGGCCTGGGTCGCCTCCAGGGACGCCGGCGGCTCCTCCGTCAGCGGACGGGACCCGCGCGCCCGACCGGCACGGTCCGGGCGACTCGTCGTGTGGGTGAGGCTCATGCGGTCACCTTGTTCAGCAGGTACGCCTGGACCGAACCGGCGGCGGCCAGCGAGGCCAGCAGCCGGGCCAGTTCGGGCGTCGTGTCGGCCAGCGCCTGGTGCCGCCGCTCGGCCGTGCGGCGTTCGGCCTCGACCAGCGCGGCCACCGCCCCGGCCGGATCCCCGGGCACCTCGAACGCGACGGCGGCGGACTCCGGCTTCTCGTCACCCGCCCCCAGCGCGGTCTGGTGGGCGACGACCACCTCGCGGAACGGCGCCAGCGGCTCCTGAAGCGCCGGATGCGCCCGCACGGTCGCGTCGTAGCGGGCGAGCAACTCGACACCGTCCCTGGCCGTCCGGCGGCGCAGCCCGTCGGCCTCGGCCTCGGCTTCGGCCGCCGCCCGTTTCTCCGCGGCGGACTCGCCGCCGTCCGAGCAGCCGGTCAGCACTCCGGTCAGGCCGAGCGCGGTGCCGCCGATCAGCAGGACGCGCCGGGGCAGAGGGCCGGGCACGGTGGACGCGTCGCAGGAGACGCCAGGGGGCATCGCTTTCCCGCACTTCCCGTCGCGGATGGACCGTTGGGCAGGCGGTGACGACTTGTCGGGTCGTTGGCCGTCCCGATGAGATCACCGCATGGTGAGCGTACCCGCGCGCAGAGCGCATCCTGGCGCCACCCCACCCACCGGCGCGCCCAGGGCGCACACACGGCGTACTGGGGGCGCTCGCTCGCCCCGGTCGGCGTACGCCGCCGTAGGCGATAGGGTGTCGAACGAGACCTCAGGAGATCATCACCGCGCGATCCCGCCCGAACACCGTCCCGCGATGATCTGACAACAGCACACGCGGCCGAGGAGTCACCCGGATGAGCACCACCCAGATCGACAGGCTGCGGGAGCTGCTGGAGCCGCTGACCGGGAAGCGCGGGATGGATCTCGAGGAGATCGCCATCACCCCCGCCGGCCGTCGGCGGGTGCTGCGCGTGGTGGTGGACGCCGACCAGGGCGTGGGCCTGGACGCCTGCGCCGAGCTGAGCAGGGTGGTCTCCGCGGCGCTGGACGAGACCGACCTGATGGGCGGCACCCCGTACGTGCTCGAGGTCTCCTCGCCCGGCGCGGAGCGTCCGCTCACCCAGCCGCGGCACTACCGCCGGGCGGCCGGCCGCCTGGTCAGGGCCCAGCTGCACCAGGGTGGCGAGCTGACCGCCAGGATCGTCGCCGCCGACGACACGGGTGTCGATCTGGAGGTGCCGGGGGAGAAGGGACGCAAGCCCACGGCTCGCCGCGTCGAGTACGACGAGATCGCCAGGGCCCGGGTCGAGGTCGAGTTCAACCGCAAGGACCCGAAGACCGGCGGCGTCGACCGGGACGCGACCCACCGAAGCCAGGAGGAGGCGTAGCCGTGGACATCGACATGAGCGCCCTGCGCGGGCTTGTCAGGGAGAAGGAGATCTCCTTCGACCTGCTGGTCGAGGCGATCGAGGCGGCCCTCCTCATCGCGTACCACCGGACCGAGGGCAGCCGCCGCACCGCCCGGGTGGTGCTGGACCGGCAGACCGGGCACGTGACGGTCTGGGCCAAGGAGGACCCGGAGGACGTGGCCGACCTGTCCGAGGACGGCGAGGAGGCCGAGCCCGCCGAGCCCGTCGAGCTCCGGGAGTTCGACGACACCCCGGACGGCTTCGGCCGGATCGCCGCCACCACCGCCAAGCAGGTCATCCTCCAGCGGCTGCGGGACGCCGAGGAGGACATCACCTTCGGCGAGTACGCGGGGCGGGAGGGCGACGTCGTCACGGGCGTGGTGCAGCAGGGCCGCGACCCGCGCAGCGTGCTGGTGGACATCGGCCGCCTGGAGGCCATCCTGCCGCCGCAGGAGCAGGTGCCGGGCGAGGAGTACACGCACGGCGCCCGGCTGCGGTCCTACGTGGTCCGGGTGGTGAAGGGCGCCCGCGGGCCCTCGGTGACCCTCTCGCGTACCCATCCGAACCTCGTCAGGAAGCTCTTCGAGCTGGAGGTTCCGGAGATCGCGGACGGCTCCGTGGAGATCGCGGCCATCGCCCGGGAGGCCGGGCACCGCACCAAGATCGCGGTCCGCTCGCTGCGCCCCGGGCTGAACGCGAAGGGCGCCTGCATCGGTCCGATGGGCGGCCGGGTGCGCAGCGTCATGGCCGAGCTGCACGGCGAGAAGATCGACATCGTGGACTGGTCGGACGATCCGGCCGAGCTCGTCGGCAACGCCCTCTCGCCGGCCCGGGTCAACAAGGTGGAGGTCGTCGACGCCGCCGCCCGGTCAGCCCGGGTGACCGTGCCGGACTACCAGCTGTCGTTGGCCATCGGCAAGGAGGGGCAGAACGCCCGGCTCGCCGCCCGGCTCACCGGCTGGCGCATCGACATCCGGTCGGACACCGAGCCCGAGCCGGACGCCGCCGGCGGCTGACCGCGGGCGGCACGGGCGGCACCGCCCCGGCCGCCAGGGCCCGGGGTGACGACCGGGAATGTGGCCGCCCGGCACGCCGTTGTGCCTGGTGGCGCGGTGACCACCGGGGCGCCGCGGTCGCCTGGACACCGGCACCGCCCCCGGCCGGAGCGCGGGGGATACGGGGAGGTAGAATCGATGGTGTCTGGTCGGACGCGCGCGCGGCCCTGCCCTGAACGCACATGCGTCGGATGCCGGCAGCGCTCGGCGCGGGATGGTTTGCTGCGTGTGGCACTGACCGGGGACCGTTGTGTCCCCGATCTACGCGGTACGCTGCCCGGTCGGGGTGCGTATGTGCACCCCACGCCGGCCTGTCTCGAGCTGGCGGTTCGCCGTCGGGCGTTTCCCCGGGCCTTTCGGGCCGAGGGGCCGCTCGACACCGGCGAGCTGCGGCGCGTGGTCGGCCAGGCGGCACCGTAAGACGAGCCGTGTGGAAGGTCCGCACGGTCAGGTACCTCGCGAGTCGGAAGTAGGTCGAGATTGCGATGAGCACTCGATGAGTACGCGATGAGTACGCCCGTGAAGTAGCGAAGGTCCGGCGGACGACCGACCCCGGACCGTATAAGGAGCGAAGTGGCTAAGGTCCGGGTATACGAGCTCGCCAAGGAGCTTGGGGTGGAGAGCAAGGTCGTGATGGCCAAGCTCCAAGAACTTGGTGAATTCGTCCGTTCGGCGTCCTCGACCATCGAGGCGCCCGTAGTACGCAAACTGACCGACGCGTTCGGCAACGGTGGCGGCAGGAAGCCCGCCAGGCCCGGTGCGGCGAGGCCCGCCGCGCCCAGGCCGGGTGCCGAGACGCCCAAGCCGGCCGCGCCCAGGCCGGGCGGCGCCGCGCCTCGACCGGGGGCTCCCCGGCCGGCCGGCCCGAAGCCCGGCGCCAAGCCGCGCCCCGCGGCCCCCGAGTTCACCCAGCCGACCGGCGACACCGCGCCGCCGAAGCCCGCTGGTCCGCGCCCCGGTGGCACCCCGGCCGCGCCGCGGCCCGGTGGCGCCCCCAGCGCCGCGGGTGGCCCCGGCGCCCCGGGCGCCCCCAGCAGGTCCGGCCCGAAGCCCAGCGGCGGCGGCCCCAAGCCGAGTGGCGGCAAGCCCGGCGGTGGCGGCCCCAAGCCGGGCGGCCGTCCGGCCGGACCGCGACCGGGTAACAATCCCTTCACGACGAGTGGCTCCACCGGCATGGCGCGCCCGCAGCAGGCGCCTCGGCCGGGCCCCGCGCCCCGCCCCGGCGGTCAGCCGGGCGGGCCGAGGCCGGGCGGTCAGGACCGCCCGGGACCCCGCCCGCAGGCGCCGGGTGGCGGCCGCGCCACCCCGGGCAACATGCCGCGCCCGCAGGGCCCCGGCGCTGGCGGCCCGCGTCCGGGCCCCGGCGGTAACCGCCCGAACCCGGGCATGATGCCGCAGCGTCCGTCGGCCGGCGGTCGTCCCGGCGGCGGCCCTGGTGGCCGCGGTGGCGGTCCGGGCGGTCCGCGTCCCGGCGGCGGCGGCGCCGGCGGTGGCTTCGGCGGCCGCGGTGGCGGCGGTGGCGGTCGTCCCGGCGGTGGCTTCGGCGGTGGCGCCGGTGGCCGTCCCGGCACCGGCACCGGCACCCGGCCGGGTGGCGGCGGTGGCGGCGGTGGCCGTCCCGGCTTCGGCGGCGGCCCGGCGGGTCGCGGCGGCGGTCGCGGCGGCACCCAGGGCGCCTTCGGCCGACCCGGTGGGCCGGCGCGACGCGGCCGGAAGTCGAAGCGGCAGCGCCGCCAGGAGTACGAGGCCATGCAGGCGCCGTCGATCGGCGGCGTGATGCTGCCGCGCGGCAAGGGCGAGACCATCCGGCTCTCCCGCGGCGCCTCGCTCACCGACTTCGCGGAGAAGATCAACGCCAACCCGGCGTCGCTGGTCCAGGTGATGTTCAACCTGGGCGAGATGGTCACCGCGACCCAGTCGGTCTCCGACGAGACGCTGCACCTGCTCGGCGACGAGATGAACTACACCGTCCAGATCGTCAGCCCGGAGGAGGAGGACCGCGAGCTGCTCGAGTCCTTCGACATCGAGTTCGGCGAGGACGAGGGCGGCGAGGAAGCGCTCATCGCCCGGCCGCCGGTGGTCACCGTGATGGGCCACGTCGACCACGGTAAGACCCGGCTGCTGGACGCGATCCGCAAGACCAACGTGATCGAGGGTGAGGCCGGCGGCATCACCCAGCACATCGGCGCGTACCAGGTCTCGATCGACGTCAACGACGAGGAGCGTCGGATCACGTTCATCGACACCCCGGGTCACGAGGCGTTCACCGCCATGCGTGCCCGCGGTGCGAAGTCCACCGACATCGCGATCCTCGTGGTGGCGGCGAACGACGGCGTGATGCCGCAGACCATCGAGGCGCTGAACCACGCCAAGGCGGCGGACGTGCCGATCGTGGTCGCGGTGAACAAGATCGACGTCGAGGGCGCCGACCCGGCCAAGGTGCGCGGCCAGCTCACCGAGTACGGGCTCATCGCCGAGGAGTACGGCGGCGACACGATGTTCGTCGACATCTCCGCCCGCCAGGGCACGAACATCGAGAACCTGCTGGAGGCCGTGGTGCTCACCGCGGACGCCGCGCTCGACCTGCGCGCCAACCCCCGGCAGGACGCCCAGGGCATCGCGATCGAGGCGCACCTCGACCGCGGCCGCGGCGCCGTGGCCACCGTGCTGGTGCAGCGCGGCACGCTCCGGGTCGGCGACACGATGGTGGTGGGCGACGCCCACGGCCGCGTGCGGGCCATGCTCGACGACTCCGGGCGGAACGTCTCCGAGGCGGGACCCTCCATGCCGGTCCTGGTCCAGGGCCTGACCAACGTGCCGGGCGCCGGCGACAACTTCCTGGTGGTCGGCGAGGACCGCACCGCCCGGCAGATCGCCGAGAAGCGGGCCGCCCGCGAGCGGAACGCCGCGTTCGCCAAGCGCACCCGCCGGGTCTCCATGGAGGACCTGGACAAGATGCTCAAGGCGGGCGAGGTCCAGCAGCTCAACCTCATCATCAAGGGCGACGCCTCCGGTTCGGTCGAGGCCCTGGAGTCCGCGCTGCTGCAGCTGGAGGTCGGCGACGGCGTCGAGCTGCGCGTCCTGCACCGGGGCGTCGGCGCGGTCACCGAGACCGACATCGACCTGGCGGCCGGCTCCGACGCCATCGTCCTCGGCTTCAACGTGCGCGCCGAGGGGCGCGCCACGCAGGCCGCCGAGCGCGAGGGCGTGGACGTCCGGTACTACTCGGTCATCTACCAGGCGATCGAGGAGATCGAGGCCGCGCTGAAGGGCCTGCTGAAGCCCGAGTTCGAGGAGGTCGAGCTGGGCACCGCGGAGATCCGTGAGGTCTTCCGCTCCTCCAAGCTGGGCAACATCGCGGGTGTCCTCATCCGCTCCGGCGAGGTCAGGCGGAACACCAAGGCGCGCCTGGTGCGCGACGGCAAGGTGGTCGCGGAGAACCTCACCATCGAGGGCCTGCGGCGCTTCAAGGACGATGTCACCGAGATTCGTGAGGGTTTCGAGGGCGGTATCAACCTCGGCAACTACAACGACATCAAGATCGACGACGTCATCGCCACCTACGAGATGCGGGAGAAGCCGCGCGTCTGACGCGACGCCACGGGGCCTGTCCGGTCGGTGAAAACCCGCCGGACAGGCCCCGTCGCTCCCACTACGATCAGCGGCATGTATACCGGGACTCTGTCCATTGACCTGCTGCTCGGGGAGGTGCACTCGCTCAAGCAGAAGCGCTCCGTGGTGCGGCCCATCGTGGCCGAGCTGCAACGCCGGTTCGGCGTCAGCGTCGCCGAGGTGGGCGACCAGAACCTCCACCGCCGCGCCCGGATCGGCCTGGCGGTGGTCTCGGGGGACACCGGTCACGTCATCGACGTCCTCGACCGGTGCGAGCGTCTGGTGGCCGGCCGCCCCGAGGTGGAGCTGCTGTCCGTGGGCCGCCGCGTCTACGGCGCCCACGACGACGATCACGACGAGACGGTCGTGATCACCAGGAACGACGAGGAGACGTGACCAGTGGCCGACAATGCGCGGGCCAAGAGGCTGGCGGACCTCATCCGCGAGGTGGTGGCCGAGAAGCTGCACCGGGGAATCAAGGACCCGCGGCTCGGGACCCGGGTGACGATCACCGACACCCGGGTCACCGGTGACCTGCGGGAGGCGACGGTCTTCTACACGGTGTACGGCGACGAGTCGGACCGCGAGGAGGTGGCGGCGGGCCTGCGCAGCGCGCGCGGCGTCCTGCGGTCCGCGGTGGGCGCGGCGACGGGCGTGAAGCACACGCCCAGCCTGGAGTTCGTCCCGGACGCGCTGCCGGAGAACGCCCGCACCCTTGAGCACCTGTTCGACCAGGCGCGGGAGCGCGACGAGCGGCTCAGGCAGGAGTCGGCCGGCGCGCAGTACGCCGCCGGCGCCGATCCCTACACCCCGCGCGGTGAGAGCCCCGAGGCCGACGCGGCCGACGGGACCGACGCGGACTCCGGCGACGCGGCCGGCGGCGAGCCGGGGGACCGTTCCGAGCCATGAGTCCACGCCCCCCGGGATCCGGCGCCGCCCCCGACGGGCTGGTCGTGGTGGACAAGCCCGCCGGGTTCACCTCGCACGACGTGGTCGCCGTGATGCGCGGCATCGCCCGCACCCGCCGGGTCGGGCACGCCGGGACCCTCGACCCGATGGCCACCGGCGTGCTCGTCCTCGGCGTCGGCCGGGCCACCCGGCTGCTCGGTCATCTGGCGCTGACCGAGAAGCGGTACGACACCACCATCCGGCTCGGCCAGACCACCGTGACCGACGACGCCGAGGGCGAGGTGACCGCCGGCGCCGGCGCGGCCGGCGTGGACCCGGCCGCCCTCGACGCCGCGGTGGCGGGTCTGACCGGCGACCTGATGCAGGTGCCGTCCAGCGTCAGCGCCGTCAAGATCGACGGCAAACGGGCCTACCGGCGGGTCCGCCAGGGCGAGGAGGTGTCCCTGCCGCCCCGACCCGTCACCGTCTCGGAGTTCAGCGTGCACGAGGTGGTGGAGCGCGTCGCGGCCGACGGCACGCCGGTCACCGACCTCGCCGCGACCGTGGTCTGCTCCTCCGGCACCTACGTCCGGGCCCTGGCCCGCGACCTGGGCGCCGCGCTCGGCACCGGCGGCCATCTGACCGCACTGCGCCGCACCCGGGTCGGCCCGTACACGCTCGACGCCGCCCGCACGCTGGACGCGCTCCGGGAGGGAGAGCTCGGCGTGCTGCCACTCGGGCAGGCCGCCGCCGCGGCCTTCCCGCGCTGGGACGTGGACGCCCGGCAGGCGGAGCTGCTGGGCAACGGCGCCCGCATCGCCACCCCGCCGCTGCCCCCCGGGCCGGTGGCGGTCTTCGGCCCCGGCGACCGTTTCGTGGCGCTCGTCGAGTCCCGCGACGACCAGTCCAGGAGCCTGGCGGTCTTCGCCTGATTCCCCGTCCGCCAGGGCTCGGGCGGCCCACGGGCGCCCCCGCCCGGCCGGAGCCGGGCGACCGGTGCGCGGCGTGCGCCCGGTACCGTGGCTCTGCGGGTCCACACGCGGACCAGACACGATTCCGTAAGGAGCGAGAACGGTGCAGCGCTGGCGAGGTTTGGCCGACATCCCCGGCGACTGGGGACGCAGCGTCGTCACCATCGGCTCGTACGACGGCGTGCACCGCGGCCACCAGTTGATCATCGGGCGGGCCGTGGCCCGCGCCCGCGAGCTCGACATCCCGTCGGTGGTCGTCACCTTCGACCCGCACCCCGCGGAGATCGTCCGACCCGGCACCCACCCGGCGCTGCTCGCCCCCCATCCGCGGCGCGCGGAACTGCTGGCCGCACTGGGCGTGGACGCGGTCCTGGTGCTGCCGTTCACCATCGACTTCTCGCAGCTGTCGCCGGCCGAGTTCGTGGTCAAGGTGCTGGTCGAGAAGCTGCGCGCGCGGACGGTCGTCGAGGGGCCCAACTTCCGCTTCGGGCACCGCGCCACGGGGAACGTCGGCACGCTGGCCGAGCTCGGCGAGACGTACGGCTTCGAGGTGCTGGTGGTGGACCTGGTCGAGCGCGGCGCGGCCGGTCAGGGCGAGCCGTTCTCCTCCACGCTGGCCAGGCGGCTGGTCGCGGAGGGTGACATGGTGGGCGCCGCCGAGGTGCTCGGCCGGCCGCACCGGGTCGAGGGCACGGTGGTGCGCGGCGCCCAGCGCGGCCGGGTGCTCGGCATCCCGACGGCCAACCTGGAGACCGTCCCGCATTCGGCCGTCCCGGCGGACGGGGTGTACGCGGGCTGGTTGCTCGCCGACGGCGAGCGGATGCCGGCGGCGATCTCGATCGGCATGAACCCGCACTTCCACGGCACCCACCGGTCGGTCGAGGCGCACGCGCTGGACCGCACCGACCTGGAGCTCTACGGGCAGTGGGTGGCCGTGGACTTCCACTCCTACCTGCGCGGCCAGGAGTCCTTCGACACGCTGGACGAGCTGATGGAGCGGATCGGCGACGACCTGCGCCGGGCCCGCGAGGTCACCCGGGAGGACTGAGCGGCGGGGAGGGGCCTCCCCGCCGTCTCGTCCCTACGGCTGCTGGGGCGGCTGCTGCGGCCAGCCGCCCGGCTGCTGCGGATACGGGTAGCCGGGCTGCGGTGCCGGCGGCTGCTGGGCACCGGGCTGTTGCGGTGCCGGCTGCTGCTGGGGCGCCTGCTGCGGGTAGCCGTACCCCTGCTGCGGGTCCGGCTGCGGATATCCGTACTGCGGCTGCTGGCCCGGGTGCGGCTGCTGCTGGCCGGGCAGCGGAGGCGCCATCTGCGGCGGCATGCCGCCGTCCGGCATCCACAGCCCCTGCTCCTGCTGGGCGCGGGCGAAGTCCTCCGCGATCAACGCCGCCAGGTCGAAGTACGACTGACGGGTCTTCGGCCGCAGCAGGTTCAGGTCCAGCTCGGCGCCGGCCGACAGGTGCTCGTCGAAGGGGGCCACCACCACGCCGCGGCAGCGGTTCTGGAAGTGCGCCACGATGTCGTCGACCTTCACCAGCCGGCCGGTCTCGCGCACCCCGGAGATCACCGTGATGCTGCGCCGCACCAGCTCGCCGTAGCCGTGCGCGGAGAGCCAGTCCAGCGTGGTGCTGGCGCTGCTCGCGCCGTCCACGGACGGCGTGGACACGATGATCAGCTGGTCCGCGAGGTCGAGCACCCCACGCATCGCGCTGTACAGCAGGCCGGTGCCCGAGTCGGTGAGGATGATCGGGTACTGCTTGCCGAGCACCTCGATGACGCGCCGGTAGTCCTCGTCGTTGAAGGCCGTGGACACCGCCGGGTCGACGTCGTTGGCCAGGATCTCCAGGCCCGAGGGTGCCTGCGAGGTGAACCGCCTGAGGTCCATATAGCTGTGCAGGTACGGGATCGCGCCGACCAGGTCGCGAATGGTCGCGCCGGTCTCCCGGCGCACCCGGCGGCCGAGCGTGCCGGCGTCCGGGTTGGCGTCGATCGCGATGACCTTGTCCTGCCGCTCGCTGGCGAGCGTCGCGCCCAGCGCCGTGGTCGTCGTGGTCTTGCCGACGCCGCCCTTCAGGCTGATCACGGCGATCTTGTAGCAGGACAGCACGGGCGTCCGGATGACGGCCAGCTTGCGCTGGCGCTCCTCCTCCGCCGCCTTGCCGCCGAAGCGGAACCGCGAGGCGGGCTTGCTCGCCGGCTGCGAGCGCGGCTTCTGCCGCCGCTCCTGCAGCAGCCGCTCCGAGGACAGCTCCACGGAGGCGGTGTAGCCCAGCGCGCCCGGCTGCATCTGCGGCGCGTACTGCTGCGGGTCCGGCCAGGACGCGCCGGCCCGCGGGTCCGGCGGCTGTTGCGCCGGCTGACCCGGCTGCCCGTGCGCGCCCGGCTGTACGGGCTGCGCCGGCTGGCCGGGCTGCGGCGCGGCGGGCGGCGGGGCGACCGGCTGCCCCGCCGGCGGGCCCGCCTGCTGCGGGGGCTGCGGCGCGGCGGCGGACGGCCCGGCCGCCAGCTGCGGCGGCTCGGGGACGGCGGGCAGCGCCGGCTGGCTGGACTGCGGCTGCTGCGGGAACTGCTGGGGGGCCGGCGGCGCCGGCTGGGCCGGATGCGGCACGTGCTGCTGCGGCGCGGCCGGTCGGGGCTCGGGGTGTGGGTAGGCGTACCCGGGCCCGGGCTGCTGCGGCTGCGCCTGGTGCGGCACGGCGGGCTGCGGCTGCGGAGCGCCGGGGAACGGCTGCTGCGCCGGCCCCGCGCCCGGCTGCGGGCTCTGGTGTGGGCCCTGGTGCGGAACGCTCTGCTGGCCCTGCGGCGGCGCGCCGGGGTGCGGAGGCGGTGCCTGCGGCGGCACCGTCATTCCGCCGGAGGTGCCGTGCGGCCCGGCGGTCGCGGGCGGCGCCGGGAACGGCGCGGGCCCGGGGGAGCCGCCCAGGCCGCCGGGGCCCGGGGGCGGCGGCGCGTCCTGGGGAACGGCGTCGTGCGGAACGGCGTCCTGCGGCTCCGGCTCGGCGGGAACCGCGTCCCGCGGCTCGTCGGTGGGTTGGCCGGCGAGCCAGGCCGGCCGCTGGGCCGGCGCCGGGTTCGGCTCGGCGGGCGCCGCGCCGACCGGGTAGCCGTCGTGCGGCCGGCTGCCGGGCACCGCGGGCCAGCCCGGCTGCTGGTCGGCCGGGGGGTTCGCCGGCTGCGGTCCTGGCACCGCCGGCCAGCCGGGCTGCTGGTCGACCACGCCTGCCGCGGGATCGGCCGGCTGCGCGCTGGGCACCGCGGGCCAGCCGGACTGGCCCCCGTCCGCCACGCTCGCGTCCGGGCCCGTCGCGGGGACGGGCTCGTCCGCCGGCGGGTGGTCCTCGCCGGCTGCCTGGTCGGGGGGCGGCGCGTCCACGGCGTCCCGCGGCTCGGCATCCGGGCCGGGATCCCCGCCAGGCACCGCGTCCTGGGGCGTCGCGGCGGAATCGGCCGGGTCGGCGTCGTCGGGCGCGTCGTGCGTGGCCGACGGCTGGTCGGCGGGCGGCTCGGCGGCCGCGTCCTGCGGCTCGGCGTCCGGGCCCGCCACGGTGCCGGCCGCGTCGGTGGTGTCCGGGACGGGGTCCGCGGGCGGCGTTTCCTGGGGCGTCGCGGCGGTGCCGGTCGGGTCGTCGGCTGCATCGGCTGCGCCGTGCGTGGCCGGTGGCTGGTCGGCGGGCGGCTCGTCCGTCGCGTCGTTCGCCGGCTGGGCCTCCGCGACGCCGGGCGGCGCCGCGGGGGCGGACGCCGGGATCCCGGGCCAGCCCGGCTGTGGCGGCAGCGACGGCGCGCCGCTGGTGGCCGGGCCCTGCGCCTCGCCCGCGGCGTGCACCTGGTCCGGCGTGCGGACGGGAGCCGGCGGTGGCTCGGGCGCGTCGGAGTGCCCGTTCCCGCCGGGAGGCGCCGACGGTTGCTGTTCCGGCACGGTGCCCTCCCCGGGCCCCGACGGCCCGGCGTCCTCGCCCTGCGCGGGCACGGAGAACCGCAGCGTCATGCCACCCGAACCGGCCGCGTCGCCGCCGGCCCGCGCCGTGAAGATCGCGGTCGGGTCCGTACCGGCCCCGGGCAGCACCGGGTCCGGCGCGGCGTCCCGGGGCTCGTCGTCGGCCGGGCGCGCGTCGTCGCGCTGGGCGTCCCGCGCCCCGGCCGCCTCCGGCGCGGAGAAGAAGAAGCCGGGCGGGGTGGGCGGCGGCCCCGGGTGCGTGCCGCCCCTGGGCCCCGGCGGCGCCGCCGGCGCGTCCGGGGGCCCCGAGAGCTGGAAGTCGGGGGGCAGCGGCGGCAGCCCGCCGGGCAGCCCGGACGGCGGGCGCGGCGGCATGGGCGTCCGGTGCGCGGGCGGTGTCTGGGGTGCCGAGGGTCCCTCGGCGATCGCCCGGCGCACCGCGGCGGCCGAGATCTGCATGGTCGCGCCGCTGGACATCTCGTCCGGCGCGGCGTCGCTCGGTTCGGCACCCTCCACGGCCTGTCCTGGCGCGTCAGGCGCCGGCGGCGGCGGTGTGGGTGCCGACGCCGGGACCCCGGGGCCGACCGGCGCGCCTCCGGACTCCTCGCCGGTGTACCAGGCGGGCTGCGAGTAGTCGGCGGTGAACTGCTCGGACTCTCCCCGCTCCTCCTCGCGGAGCCCGTCATCGGGTCGCTCGGCACCGGAGATCTCTCCCGCGGTGCGGACTCCGTCCCGGTCGCTGTTCACGACGCCTCCCGCTACTGGTCTTGCTGGCTGATCCGCACGTCATGGGGCCCTACGCGGATGACGGGCCGGATCCCCCGAGCGGTTCCCTGTGAAACGGGTTCAGGCACCTGCCGCCGGCAGTCCAGCCGCACCCACCCTCACCCTAATCGCCACGGCGGGAACAACCCCACCCCTCCCACCGGGCGGAGGGCGGCCGGCTCCGCGAAACTCCATCAAAAAGGACATATGTCGGCGGATGGACCGCCGGGAAATCCCCGCGCGTTCGCCGGCGGCAGCTGCCATCATGCCGCGCATGACCCACCCGTGGACCCCCGACGAGCTCGCCCACGCGGGACCCGAGCACCTCGACCCCGCGTTCGTCGCCGCCTTCGACCGCAAACAGGGCTTCCCCGACCCCGCGGACGACATCGCGGCGCTCCGCGAGCACGGCCTGGCCGCGGACGCCACCGTCGTCGACATCGGCGCCGGCACCGGCCAGTTCGCCCTCGCCGCCGCGCCGGTCTTCGGCCGGGTGGTCGCGGTGGACGTCTCCTCGGCGATGCTCGCCGCGCTGCGCGCCCGGGCCGGCGAGGCCGGCCTCGCCAACCTCGCCTGCGTGCAGGCCGGGTTCCTCAGCTACGCACATTCGGGGCCGGCCGCCGACGCGGTGCACACCCGGCACGCGCTGCACCAACTGCCGGACTTCTGGAAGACCATCGCCCTGCGTCGCATCGCCGACCTGCTGCGTCCCGGCGGCGTGCTGCGGCTGCGCGACCTGATCTACGACTTCCAGCCCGCCGACGCCGAGTCGGTCTTCGCCGACTGGATCGGGAACGCCGCCACGGACCCCACCCGCGGCTACACCGCCGAGGACTACACCACGCATATCCGAACCGAGCACAGCACCTACCGGTGGCTGCTCGAACCCATGCTGGCCGCCGCCGGATTCGACATCATGGACGTCGAGTTCGCCGGCCGTCTCTTCGGCGCCTACACCTGCGTCAGGAGGTGACCCCGCGCGCCGACCGCACACGGGGCCACCGCCCGAGGCTCATTCGATGTCGAACTCGCCGTCCCGTGCCCCGAGCACGAACGCCTCCCACTCGGCCGCGGTGAAGCGCAGCACCGTGTCGGGATCCTTGGAGTTGCGCATGCCCACGGCGCCGCCCGGCAGATAGGCGATCTCCACCTTCTCGTCCTCGGGACCGTCGGGCGCGCTGAGCCACTCCGCCCCGGAGATGTCCATGGAGTAGAGCTCGTTCTTCTCGCGCTCCTTGCGCGCCGCGATCTCTTCAGGCGTCTCGGTCGTGGCCATCAGCTGAAGCTCCCCTCGTTCACTTCATCTACGAACGCCCGCCACGCGGCCGCCCGGGGAGTGATCGTAACGCAGCACACCGTCACGAACCCCGGTCGTGACGGACCGAACTGGCCGGAATGTGCCGGGCCGGCAGCCGGCCGAAGGCGGCGGGGCCGGAGGAGACGGGGAAGCGCGGAGCGCCGGACGAGGCGCGTCGGTGCGGCTAGAAGGTCCGGAGCCACCAGTCCGCGCCGAGCACCAGCACGAACCCCGTCACCAGCACCGCCATGCCGAGCCGGGTGCGCCCCCGCCGGCTCATCTCGATGACGGAGCCGGAGAGCACGAAGGCCGCTCCGTACAGCCCGAGGGACTGCAGGGACGAGCCGTCGCCGAGCTGGACGACGAGCACGACCGCCATCGCGACCATCGCCGCCGCCGCGATTCCCATCCGCAGGCGCCTGGCCTGCCGTGGCGTGAGCCCTTCCCGAGTCGAAGTCACGACAGGAGCATAAGCGTTCGGGCGACGACCCGACCGGTGGAACGGTCCCGGAGCCGGCACGGTGAGCGCGCCGTCACGGGCCGGTTGTACTCCTGTCGCCGTCCTGCGGTAACCTGCTAAGCGGCCGTTTGCGTACGCGCCCCCGGAGCCGTCTGTCGAGCTCTGGAGGAAGCGCTCAGCGGACCTCGCCTCCCGAGTTCAGGAAGCTCCCCCGCGGATCAGACCGGGGGCACTCGGTGGCTAGCCATCATCCACCAAGGAGTACGTGTGTCGTCGCTCGATGCCGCAACGAAGCAGAAGATCATCGCCGAGTTCGCCACCCAGGAGGGCGACACCGGCTCCCCCGAGGTGCAGGTCGCGCTGCTGTCCCGCCGCATCTCGGACCTGACCGAGCACCTGAAGACCCACAAGCACGACCACCACTCCCGCCGGGGTCTGCTGCTCCTGGTCGGCCAGCGCCGCCGGCTGCTGCAGTACCTGGCGCGCAAGGACATCCAGCGCTTCCGCGCCCTGGTGGAGCGCCTGGGTATCCGGCGCGGCGCGGCGGGAGCCAGGTAGCACGCGAATGAGGGAGCGGCCCGGTCAGCGGGCCGCTCCTTCGGCATACCCGTCGGAAGTGGGGATGCCGGGCCAGTCGACGCATCCCTTTGTAGGCTGGTCCCACAGGACAGAACAGAATCGACACACCGCGTGAGGCGGGGCGTCTTCCTACCGTTGCCGGTCCTCGGTAGTGGCCCCCGGGCGGCGCCCGGGTGCTTCGATCGATGACCGGCCCGTACGGAGGTGCTCCACCTCAGCGTCCCGCCGCAGCCCGGACGGGACACAGAAGAGGAGTATCAGAAGGTGGAGAACGAAACCCACTACGCCGAGGCCGTCATCGACAACGGCGCCTTCGGCACCCGCACCATCCGCTTCGAGACGGGGCGGCTGGCCAGGCAGGCCGCCGGCTCCGCCGTGGCGTACCTGGACGACGACACCATGGTGCTGTCGGCGACCACCGCCTCGAAGTCACCGAAGGACCAGCTCGACTTCTTCCCGCTCACCGTCGACGTCGAGGAGCGGATGTACGCCGCCGGGAAGATCCCCGGCTCCTTCTTCCGGCGTGAGGGCCGTCCCTCGGAGGACGCCGTCCTCACCTGCCGCCTGATCGACCGGCCGCTGCGCCCGTCGTTCACCAAGGGCCTGCGGAACGAGATCCAGATCGTCGAGACGATCATGGCGCTGAACCCCGACCACCTCTACGACGTGGTCGCGATCAACGCCGCCTCCTGCTCCACGCAGCTCGCGGGCCTGCCGTTCTCCGGCCCGATCGGCGGCACCCGGGTGGCGCTGATCCGCGGTCAGTGGGTGGCCTTCCCCACCCACACCGAGCTGGAGGACGCGGTCTTCGACATGGTCGTGGCCGGCCGGGTGCTGCCCGACGGCGACGTGGCGATCATGATGGTCGAGGCCGAGGCCACCGAGCGCACGGTCGAGCTGGTCAAGGGCGGTGCCACCGCCCCCACCGAGGAGGTCGTCGCCGAGGGACTGGAGGCCGCGAAGCCCTTCATCAAGGTGCTCTGCAGGGCCCAGTCCGACCTGGCGGCCAAGGCCGCCAAGCCGACCGGCGAGTTCCCGGTCTTCCTGGACTACCAGGAGGACGTGCTGCAGGCGCTGACCGCCGCCGTCCGCGACGAGCTGGCCCAGGCCCTGACCATCGCCGGCAAGCAGGAGCGCGAGGCCGAGCTGGACCGGGTCAAGACGGTGGCCGCCGACAAGCTGCTGCCGCAGTTCGAGGGTCGTGAGAAGGAGATCTCCGCGGCCTACCGTTCGCTGACCAAGCAGCTGGTGCGCGAGCGCGTGATCCGCGACAAGGTCCGCATCGACGGCCGCGGCGTCACCGACATCCGCACCCTGGCCGCCGAGGTCGAGGCGATTCCGCGGGTGCACGGCTCGGCCCTCTTCGAGCGCGGCGAGACCCAGATCCTGGGCGTCACCACGCTGAACATGCTCCGGATGGAGCAGCAGCTGGACACCCTCTCGCCGGTGACCCGCAAGCGGTACATGCACAACTACAACTTCCCGCCCTACTCCACCGGCGAGACCGGCCGCGTCGGCTCCCCCAAGCGCCGCGAGATCGGCCACGGCGCGCTGGCCGAGCGGGCGCTGATCCCGGTGCTGCCCGCCCGCGAGGAGTTCCCCTACGCCATCCGGCAGGTCTCCGAGGCGCTCAGCTCCAACGGCTCCACCTCCATGGGCTCGGTCTGCGCCTCCACCATGTCGCTGCTGAACGCCGGTGTGCCGCTGCGCGCCCCGGTCGCCGGCATCGCCATGGGCCTGATCTCGCAGGAGATCGAGGGGGAGACGCACTACGTCACCCTGACCGACATCCTCGGCGCCGAGGACGCCTTCGGCGACATGGACTTCAAGGTCGCCGGCACTCGCCAGTTCGTGACCGCGCTGCAACTGGACACGAAGCTGGACGGCATCCCCGCCTCCGTGCTCGCCGCCGCGCTGAAGCAGGCGCGCGACGCCCGGCTGCACATCCTGGACGTGATGAACGAGGCGATCGACGTTCCGGACGAGATGTCCCCGAACGCGCCGCGGATCATCACCGTGAAGATCCCGGTCGACAAGATCGGCGAGGTCATCGGCCCCAAGGGCAAGATGATCAACCAGATCCAGGAGGACACCGGCGCCGACATCACGATCGAGGACGACGGCACCATCTACATCGGCGCCGCCGACGGCCCCTCCGCCGAGGCCGCCCGCACCACCATCAACGGCATCGCGAACCCGACGATGCCCGAGGTGGGCGAGCGGTACCTGGGCACCGTGGTGAAGACGACCACCTTCGGCGCCTTCGTGTCGCTGCTGCCGGGCAAGGACGGCCTGCTGCACATCTCGCAGATCCGCAAGCTGGCCGGCGGCAAGCGCGTGGAGAACGTCGAGGACGTGCTCGGGGTCGGCCAGAAGGTCCAGGTGGAGATCGCCGAGATCGACCAGCGCGGCAAGCTGTCGCTGATCCCGGTCCTGGACGAGGACGCCGAGGCCGCGGACGCCGGGAAGGACGCCGCCGAGAAGTGACGCGTACGCACCGTACGCCGGCCCGCCACGCCAGCACCACGGCGTGGCGGGCCGCGCCCCGTAACCGCCATCGCGCGGCGACCGCCACCCTGCGCCAGGGGGAGAACGGCGCGGGCACCGTCCGCAAGACCGTGCTGCCCGGCGGGCTGCGCGTGGTCACCGAGACCGTGCCCACGGTCAGGTCGGTCTCGTTCGGTATCTGGGCCCGCGTCGGGTCCCGCGACGAGACCCCCTCGCTCAACGGCGCGACCCACTACCTCGAACACCTGCTCTTCAAGGGCACGAAACGGCGCACCGCGCTGGACATCTCCTCGGCCCTGGACGCCGTGGGCGGCGAGATGAACGCCTTCACCACGAAGGAGTTCACCTGTTACTACGCCCGGGTGCTCGACGCCGACCTGCCGCTGGCGATCGACGTCGTCAGCGACATGCTCACGGGCTCGCTGATCGCCGCCGAGGAGGTGGACGCCGAACGCGGCGTCATCCTCGAGGAGATCGCGATGACCGACGACGACCCGAGCGACGGCGTCCACGACCTGTTCGCGGCCACGCTGTTCGGCGACAACCCGCTCGGCCGCCCGGTGCTGGGCACGACGGAGACGGTGAACGGGCTCACCCGCGACCGGATCGCCCGCTTCTATCGGCGGCACTACGACCCGACCCGGCTCGTCGTCACCGCGGCCGGGCGCCTGGACCACGACGACGTGGTGCGGCGGGTCGCCGATGCCTTCGCGGGGTCGCTGGGCGACGCCGAGGCGCAGCCCATGGGCCCGCGCGCCGGCCGGCGGGAGATCAGGACCGCCGGGCGGGTCGAGGTGCTCAGGCGCCGCACCGAGCAGGCCCACGTCGTGCTCGGCATGCCCGGGGTCTCCCGGCACGACGACCGGCGCTGGGCGCTCGCCGTGCTCTCCACGGCGCTGGGCGGCGGCATGAGCTCCCGCCTCTTCCAGGAGGTCAGGGAGAAGCGCGGCCTGGCGTACAACGTGTACACGTACACCTCCGGCTACGCCGACTGCGGCGTCTTCGGGGTCTACGCCGGCTGCCGGCCCGCCCAGCTCGACGACGTGCTGAAGATCTGCCGCGGCCAGCTCGACGAGGTCGCCCGGCACGGGCTGAGCGACGAGGAGACGCGCCGCGCGGTCGGGCAGCTCGCCGGCTCCACGGTGCTGGGCCTGGAGGACACCGGATCGCTGATGCACCGGCTCGGCAAGAGCGAGCTGTGCTGGGGCGAGCAGCTCTCGGTCGACGACCTGTTGGACCGGATCGCCGCCGTCACCCCCGACGACGTTCGCCGGGTCGCCGCGGAGGTGCTCGGGCGGCGGCCCACGCTGTCCGTCATCGGGCCGCTGAACGACCGGCACACCGCCCGGCTGGCCGAGGCCGTCACCTGACCGGACGCCGGGTCCCGGACCGGGCCTGAGCGGTCGGAGCAGTCGGAGCAGGAGAGCAGAGAGGGACGAGAGCGCGATGAACAAGCAGCGCGTGGCCGTGATCGGCGCCCGCGGCCGGATGGGCGCCGAGGCGGTCCGTGCCGTGGAGGGCGCCGACGACCTGGAGCTGGTCGCCGCGCTCGGCCGCGGGGACCAGCTGGGCACGCTGACCGACGCGGGCGCCGAGGTCGCGGTCGAGCTCACGCATCCCGACTCGGTGATGGCCAACCTGGAGTTCTGCGTCCGGAACGGCGTGCACGCCGTCGTGGGCACCACCGGTTGGACCGACGAACGCCTCGCCACGCTCCGCGGCTGGTTGGCGGACTCGCCGGGGACCGGCGTGCTGATCGCGCCGAACTTCGGCATCGGCGCCGTGCTCACCATGCACTTCGCGCGGCAGGCGGCCCGTTTCTTCGAGTCCGTGGAGATCGTCGAGCTGCACCATCCGGGCAAGGCCGACGCGCCCAGCGGCACGGCCGTCCGGACGGCTCAGCTCGTCGGCGAGGCGCGGCGGGCGGCGGGCCGCGAGACCCAGCCGGACGCCACGAGCACGGCGCTGGACGGCGCCCGCGGCGCCGAGGTGGCGGGGGTGCCGGTGCACGCCGTGCGGCTGCGCGGCCTGGTCGCCCACCAGGAGGTGCTCTTCGGGGACGAGGGCGAGGTCTTCACCCTCCGCCACGACGCGCTGAGCCGGTCCTCGTTCATGCCCGGGATCCTGCTCGCCGTGCGGCGCGTGCCCTCCCTGCCCGGGCTGACCTTCGGCCTCGAAAACGTGATGGACCTGGCGCCGTAGCCGCCCCGGGGGCGCGCGGCGGGCCGGATCAGCCCTCCGCGCGGCCGATCTGGCCGGTGACGCCCTCGGCCGCCCAGGCCTCCAGCACGTCGGCCGCCCGGTCGAACGCCTCGGGCCGGGTGAGGAAGTCCGCGCTGTGGTCGGTCAGCAGCGTGCGCAGCGGCTCACCCCTGCGCCGCTCTATGGCCAGTGCCTGGCCCTGGACGCTGCGCGGCAGCCCGAGCCACTTCACCGGCTGCTGTACCGTCCGCACCCGGGCGATCTCCCGCCACCGCAGGGTGCGGGTGGTCAGCAGCCCGACCCTGCGCACCCCGCGCGAGCTGACCCATATCCCCATCCGCAGCAGGCGCAGCGCGAAGGCGATCGCCAACATGCCGGCGGTGACCGTGGCGGTCGCCGCGGTCGGGCCGCCGGCCAGGGCGATGATCATGGCCGAGATCAGCAGATAGGCGGCGATCAGCAGGGTCAGCGCCGCGAAGGCGACGCGCCACGGTCCGAGCCGGTACGGGCGGCGCCAGAAGTCCTGGTCCGAACGCGGCGGCATCTCGTCCCGGGGACGGGCGCCGGCGTCCTGTTCGGCCGTGAGAAAGTGCAGGGGCACGGCAACTCCTCGTTCGTCTCACATCCGGCACGGTGCGGTGAACGAGGTGAGGCTATCGCGCTCAGCGATCCTCGACGGCCTCCGGGCCCTCAGGAGGCCGCTGCTGTTCCGTGTCGAGCGCGGGCCCCGCCAGCAGCAGCGCCCCCACCAGTCCCGACACCACCACCAGGGCGAGCAGTGTCATGCCCAGCAACCGACCGAAGGACGCCCGCTGCCGTGCGGGCGGTGTCACGTTGCTGAGAAAACCGTCGTCCCGCCCCTGCCCCTGCCACGCCATGTCGTGCCTCCTCCCCCGATCAGACCAATACGAAAGTATGAACTAAATAATACGACTCAAGGTTCCCGGTCCCTTTTGCTCCCAGCGAACGGATCCGCCGCACCGGCTCGTAGGGTGGTCGCCGTGACCGAATCAGCCACCTTCCGCAGCGACGTGACCGTCGAGTTGATCAAGCACAGCGCCTCGGACACCGACGTGCTGTGGGCGGCCCGGGTCTCCACCGCTGGCGAGCAGTCCCTGGAGGAGGCCGGCAAGGATCCCGAGCGGTCGAAGGGCCTGATCAACTTCCTGATGCGCGACCGGCACGGCAGCCCGTTCGAGCACAACTCGATGACCTTCTTCGTCAGCGCGCCGATCTTCGCCTTCCGCGAGTTCCACCGGCACCGCGTCGGCTGGTCGTACAACGAGGAGAGCGGGCGGTACCGGGAGCTCCAGCCGGTCTTCTACGTGCCGGGCGAGGGGCGTCCCCTGGTGCAGCGCGGCCGCCCCGGCAAGTACGAGTTCGTCGCGGGCTCACCGGAGCAGCACACCGTCGTCTCCAAGGTGCTGGAGGAGACCTACGCCCAGTCGTACGCGGCCTACCAGGAGATGCTCGAGGCGGGAGTGGCGCGCGAGGTGGCCAGGGCCGCGCTGCCCGTCGGCCTGTTCTCCTCGATGTACGCCACGTGCAACGCCCGCTCGCTCATGCATTTCCTCGGTCTGCGCACCCAGCACGAGCAGGCCAGGGTGCCCACTTTTCCGCAGCGGGAGATCGCGATGATCGGCGAGCGGATGGAGGAGGAGTGGGCCCGCCTGATGCCGCTGACCCACGCCGCGTTCAACGCCAACGGGCGTGTCGCGCCCTAGCTCCGGGGCCGCGGGGCCCGTGTGCAGACCCTAGCGAAGTGTCCGTATTGCACCATTTCGAGAAAGTCATCTAAGGTGAACGAACGGACCCGGCGCCGTCTGAACCCCCGAGCAGGCGGCGCCGGGATCCACATGTCGACCGCCCCGATGGGCCACCTGACGCTGAGCGGCGAGTAGCGTGGAACCTATGGCTCCGACCTCCACACCGCAGACCCCGTTCGGGCGCATGCTGACCGCCATGGTGACTCCGTTCACGGCGGACGGTGCGCTCGACGTCGACGGCGCGCAGCGACTCGCCGCTCATCTCGTGGACGCCGGCAACGACGGTCTGATCGTCAACGGCACCACGGGGGAGTCTCCGACCACCAGCGACGAGGAGAAAACGGAGCTGGTGCGCGCGGTGGTGGAGGCGGTCGGCGACCGAGCCCACGTGGTGGCCGGCGTGGGCACCAACGACACCCGGCACAGCATCGGCCTGGCGCGCGCGGCCGAGCGGGCGGGCGCACACGGTCTGCTCACGGTCACGCCGTACTACAACAAGCCGCCGCAGGAAGGCCTCTTCCAGCACTTCACCGCCATCGCCGACGCCACGGGCCTGCCGGTGATGATCTACGACATCCCGGGCCGCAGCGGCGTCCCGATCAACACCGAGACCATGGTGCGCCTCGGCGAGCACCCCCGGATCGTCGCCAACAAGGACGCGAAGGGGGACCTGGGCCGGGCCAGCTGGGCCATCGCCACCACCGGGCTCGCCTGGTACTCCGGCGACGACATGCTCAACCTCCCGCTGCTCTCCGTCGGCGCCGTCGGCTTCGTCTCCGTCGTCGGGCACGTGGTGACCCCCGAGCTCCGCTCGTTGCTCGACGCCTACGGCAGCGGCGACGTCGCCAAGGCCATCGAGATCCACCAGAAGCTGCTGCCGGTCTTCACCGGCATGTTCCGCACCCAGGGCGTGATCACCTCGAAGGCGGCCCTCGGCTTCCGGGGACTTCCCGGCGGCCCGCTGCGGCTACCCCTCGTCGGTCTCACCCCCGAGGAGACCGACCAGCTCAGGCGCGACCTGACGGCCGGCGGGGTACACGTGTGACCGCGCGCCTGGGCCCACCGATGTCACCGGAGCGCACGCGTTGCCGTGTCCGAAGGTGCTAACTGAATACCTCACCACAGCACACAGTCACGCGCGCCATGTGTCCCCGCACGGACATGTGGCGCGCGTGGTCAGGAGAGTCTCTTGAGTCATCCCCATCCTGAACTCGGCCCGCCGCCGAGGCTCCCTCAGGGCGGCCTACGCGTTACCCCGCTCGGCGGCCTGGGCGAGATCGGCCGCAACATGACCGTCTTCGAGTACGACGGGCGACTGCTCGTCGTGGACTGCGGTGTGCTCTTTCCTGAACAGGAGCAGCCCGGAATCGATCTGATCCTGCCGGACTTCAGCGTCATCCGGGATCGCCTCGACGACATCGACGGCATCGTGCTCACCCACGGGCACGAGGATCACATCGGCGGCGTCCCCTACCTGTTGCGGGAGAAGCCGGACATCCCGTTGATCGGCTCCAGGCTGACACTGGCCCTGCTGGAGGCCAAGCTCCAGGAGCACCGCATCCGCCCCTTCACCCTGGAGGTGCGGGAGGGCCACCGGGAACAGGTCGGCCCGTTCGACTGCGAGTTCGTCTCGGTCAACCACTCCATCCCCGACGCGCTGGCCGTCGCCATCCGCACCCCGGCCGGAATGGTGGTGCACACCGGCGACTTCAAGATGGACCAGTTGCCGCTGGACGGCCGCCTCACCGACCTGCGCACCTTCGCCCGCCTCGGCGAGGAGGGCATCGACCTGCTGCTCAGCGACTCCACGAACGCCGAGGTGCCGGGCTTCGTGGCACCCGAGCGGGAGATCTCGGGCGTGCTGCGTCAGGTGTTCGCGCGCGCCGAGAAGCGCATCATCGTGGCGAGCTTCGCCAGCCACGTGCACCGCATCCAGCAGATCGTGGACGCCGCGCACGAACACGGTCGCAAGATCGCCTTCGTGGGCCGTTCCATGGTCCGCAACATGGGCATCGCCCGGGACCTCGGCTACCTCAGGGTGCCGGCGGGCCTGGTGATCGAGCTGAAGACCCTCGACGACCTGCCGGACCGGGAGGTCGTGCTGGTCTGCACCGGCTCCCAGGGCGAGCCCATGGCCGCGCTGTCCCGAATGGCCAACCGCGACCACCAGATCCGCATCGTGGAGGGCGACACGGTCATCCTGGCCTCCTCGCTGATCCCCGGCAACGAGAACGCGGTCTACCGGGTCATCAACGGACTGACCCGGTGGGGCGCCAACGTGGTGCACAAGGGCAACGCGCGGGTCCACGTGTCCGGTCACGCCTCGGCGGGGGAGCTGTTGTACTTCTACAACATCTGCCAGCCGCGGAACCTCATGCCGGTGCACGGCGAGTGGCGCCATCTGCGGGCCAACGCCGAGCTCGGCGCGCTCACCGGGGTGCCGGCCGACCACATCGTCATCGCGGAGGACGGCGTGGTCGTCGACCTGGTGGACGGCAAGGCGAAGATCGTCGGAAAGGTCCACGCGGGCTACGTGTTCGTGGACGGCCTGTCGGTCGGCGACGTCACCGAGTCCAGCCTCAAGGACCGCCGGATCCTCGGCGACGAGGGCTTCATCTCGGTCTTCGTGGTGGTGGACAGCAGCACGGGGAAGATCGTCAGCGGGCCCAGCATCCACTCCCGCGGCTCGGGCATCGAGGACTCGGACTTCGCCGCCGTCATCCCGAAGATCGACGAGGTGCTGGCCAGGTCGGCCCAGGACGGCGTCGTCGAGGCCCACCAGCTCCAGCAGTTGGTGCGGCGGACGGTGGGCAAGTGGGTGTCCGACACCTACCGCAGGCGTCCGATGATCATGCCCGTCGTGGTCGACGTCTGACCCTCATCTGCCGGCGGGGCGCCAGGATTTGCATCCGGGCGCCCCGCTCCAGTACGTTTACGGAGTCGGCGCGGGGGGAACCCCGAGGCGGCAACGAGGAAGCGTCCGAGTGGCGTCCGTTCCTTGAGAACTCAACAGCGTGTCATGTTGTCAATGCCAGATGATTTGACTGCCAGACAGGGCCTTGGGGTTTCCTGGGGTTTGTTTGGCGCATTCAGCGAGGATGTTC
>NZ_JBDPLU010000041.1:0-37014 GCF_039871525.1 Streptomyces sp. B6B3
GCTGCGGACCACCGACCTGTCCGCCAAGGACGCGGCGACCGCGATCGACCACCTGCGCGAGCAGGTGGCGGAGGCGCACGCCGTGGGCGATCTGGAGGCCCTGTCCCGGCGGCTCGACGGCCTCGTCGCGTCGGGGAGGCGTCCTAGGGTCGTCGGGGCGACGTCACCCGGTACACGTCGTAGACGCCCTCGACGCCGCGGACCGCCTTCAGCACGTGGCCGAGGTGCTTCGGGTCACCCATCTCGAAGGTGAACCGCGAGGTGGCGACCCGGTCCCGGGACGTCTGCACCGCCGCCGACAGGATGTTGACGTGCTGGTCGGACAGCACCCGGGTGACGTCCGACAGCAGCCGTGACCGGTCGAGCGCCTCCACCTGGATGGCGACCAGGAACACGGAGGACTGGGTGGGCGCCCACTCGACGTCGAGGATCCGCTCCGGCTCCTGGGCCAACGAGTCGACGTTCACGCAGTCCGCCCGGTGCACCGACACGCCGTTGCCGCGGGTCACGAAGCCGATGATGGGGTCGCCCGGCACCGGCGTGCAGCAGCGGGCGAGCTTGATCCACACGTCGTCGATGCCCTTGACCACCACGCCCGGGTCCGGGGTGGCGCGCCGCTTGCTGCGGGTGGGCACCGGCGGCGAGGACTCCGCGATGTCCTCGCCCGCGGCCTCCTCGCCGCCGACCGCCTGCACCAGCTTCTGCACCACGCTCTGCGCGGAGACGTGCCCCTCGCCGATGGCCGCGTACAGCGAGGAGATGTCGGGGTACCGCATCTCGTGCGCCAGCGTCACCAGCGAGTCGCCGGTGAGCACGTGCTGGATCGGCAGGTTCTGCTTGCGCATCGCGCGGGCGATGGCGTCCTTGCCCTGCTCGATCGCCTCGTCGCGCCGCTCCCGGGAGAACCAGCCGCGGATCTTGTTCCGTGCCCGGGGGGACTTCACGAAGCCCAGCCAGTCCCGGGAGGGGCCGGCGCCGGAGGCCTTGGAGGTGAAGATCTCCACCGTGTCGCCGTTGTCCAGGGTGGACTCCAGAGGCACCAGCCGACCGTTGACCTTGGCCCCTATCGTGCGGTGGCCGACCTCGGTGTGCACGGCGTAGGCGAAGTCGACCGGCGTGGCTCCGGCGGGCAGCGCGATCACGTCGCCCTTGGGGGTGAAGACGAAGACCTCGTTGCGGGACAGGTCGAAGCGCAGGGACTCCAGGAACTCCCCCGGGTCCTCGGTCTCCTTCTGCCAGTCGAGCAGCTGCCGCAGCCAGGCCATGTCGTTGACCGCGGCCTCCTCCCGGCCGCCGGCCCGCCGGCCGCCGGCGCCCTTGCCGCCCGAGCCCTTCGTGTCGGAGCGGCCCTTCGCGGTGCCGGAGACGGCCTGCTGCTTGTACTTCCAGTGCGCGGCGATGCCGAACTCGGCGCGGCGGTGCATGTCGAAGGTGCGGATCTGCAGCTCGACCGGCTTGCCGCCGGGGCCGATGACCGTCGTGTGCAGCGACTGGTACATGTTGAACTTGGGCATCGCGATGTAGTCCTTGAATCGCCCAGGCACCGGGTTCCACCGGGCGTGCACGGTGCCCAGCGCCGCGTAGCAGTCACGGACCGTGTCCACCAGGACGCGGATGCCCACCAGGTCGTAGATCTCGGCGAAGTCCCGGCCGCGCACGATCATCTTCTGGTAGACGCTGTAGTAGTGCTTGGGGCGGCCGGTCACGGTGGCCCGGATCCGGGCGCCGCCCAGGTCGGCCTGCACCTCGTCGATGACGGTCGCCAGGTACTCGTCCCGCTTCGGCGCGCGCTCGGCGACCAGGCGCACGATCTCGTCGTACATCTTCGGGTAGAGGATGGCGAAGGCCAGGTCCTCCAGCTCCCACTTGATGGTGTTCATGCCGAGGCGGTGGGCGAGCGGGGCGTAGATCTCCAGCGTCTCCCGCGCCTTCTGCTCCTGCTTCTCGCGCTTCAGGAAGCGCATGGTGCGCATGTTGTGCAGCCGGTCGGCGAGCTTGATGACCAGCACCCGGGGGTCCTTGGCCATGGCCACGACCATCTTGCGGACCGTCTCGGCCTGCGCCGCCTCGCCGAACTTGACCTTGTCCAGCTTGGTCACGCCGTCCACCAGCTGGGCCACCTGCTCGCCGAAGTCGCGGCGCAGGCTGTCCAGGCCGTACTCGGTGTCCTCGACGGTGTCGTGCAGCAGGCCGGCCATCAGCGTGGCCGGGTCCATGCCCAGCTCCGCGAGGATGGTGGTCACCGCCAGCGGGTGGGTGATGTACGGGTCGCCGCTCTTCCGCTTCTGGCCGCGGTGCCAGCGTTCGGCCACCTGGAAGGCGCGTTCGATCCGGCGCAGCGCCGCGGTGTCGGCCTTGGGGTCGTTGGCCCTGACGACGCGCAGCAGCGGCTCCAGCACCGGGTTGTAGGGGGTGGAGCGCTGGACGCCCAGGCGGGCCAGCCGGGCCCGCACGCGATTGGACGAGCCGGAGCGGCCCGACACTCCGGAGACGGCGGGCGCGGGCGCCGGGGCGCGGCCGTCCGCGCCGTCCCGCCAGTCGACGGCGGTGGGCGGCTTGGAGTCGTTCCGCTGGGCAGAGGCGAGCGGCTGGGCGTCGTCGGGCAAGGGCGCTCCTTTTCGGCCCCTCCGAGGCTCATGGGCAGCCGGGGAGAGGGACGGTCCTGAGGGCCGGCGGCGGCCCCTGGAGAGTCCGGCCGAGAAACGTTCGGACTGCCATGGTAACGAGCCCTCGCCGGAGCCTCTCGCCCAGCCGGCCACCCGGGCCGTGCCCGGCCCGCGCGAAGGACGCGCGGGGCCCGGCTCAGAGCGTGATCAACGCCCGGTACGCGGCGCCGTCGAGCGCCGGCAGCACCCGCTCCCGGCCACCCAGGAAACCCAGCTCCATCAGCACCGCGAGGCCCGCGATCCGGGCCCCCGAGCGGCGGATCAGCCGCAGCGACGCCTCCGCCGTGCCGCCGGTGGCCAGCACGTCGTCGATCACCAGCACCCGGTCGTCCGCGGCCAGATCCTCGGCGTGGATCTCCATCTCGGCGCTGCCGTACTCCAGCTCGTACGCCTGGGAGAGGGTCGCGCCCGGCAGCTTGCCGGCCTTGCGCACCGGGACGAAGCCGATGCCGGCCCGGACCGCGACGGGCGCCGCGAGGATGAAGCCCCGCGCCTCCAGGCCGACCACCTTCGTGGCGCCGTGGTCCACGCAGACCGCGGCCAGCGCCTCGATGAGGGCGGTGAACGCCTCGGGGTCGGCCAGCAGCGGCGTGATGTCCTTGAAGAGGACGCCCGGCTTGGGATAGTCGGGCACGTCGCGGATCCGGCCGAGCAGCAGCGGGCGCAGCAGCTCGGGCGTGAGCGGGGCGAGACCGGTGCCCTCCGCCCGGGTCACCGCCGCTTCCCCGAGGGACGCCCCCGGCCCCGACCGCGGGAGGTCGGCTGCCGGCGCGGCCCGCGCGAGGACGCCACCCGGCCGGCCCCCACGGGCGTGCCGTCCTCGGGCTCCGGCTTCGCCTCCCGGGCGCGGGGCGGGACGACCTCCGCGGCCTGGGCGTCGTCCTCGATCGCGTCGGCCGAGTCGTCCGCCGGGCCGTCGTCGTGGCCCGCGTCCAGCTCCGGGTCGTCGCCGCGCTTGGCCCGCTTGGAGAGCACCCGCTTGTCGTGGGCCCGGATCTCCCGCTCGCGCATCTTGAAGTCGGCGACCAGCGGGGTGGCGATCATGATCGAGGAGTAGGCGCCCGCGGTGAGGCCGACGAAGAGGGAGAGCGAGATGTCGTTCAGCATCCCGCCACCCAGGACGCCACCACCGATGAAGAGCAGGCCGGCCACCGGGAGCAGCGCGACCACGGAGGTGTTGATGGATCGCACCAGGGTGCCGTTGAGGCTGCGGTTGGCCAGCTCGGCGTAGGTGTAGCGGTTCTGCTTGGTGAAGTTCCTGGTGCTCTCCTTCAGACCGTCGAAGACCACGACGGTGTCGTAGAGCGAGTACCCCAGGATGGTGAGCAGGCCGATCACGGTGCCGGGGGTGACCTCGAAGCCGACGATCGCGTAGACGCCGACGGTGATGGTGAGGTCGTGGATGAGGGCGATGAGCGCGGCCAGCGCCATGCGCCACTCGAACGCGATGGCGAGGTAGATGACCACCAGCACGAGGAAGATGATCAGACCCTGCCACGCCTTGGTGGCGATCTGGTCACCCCAGCTGGGGCCGATCACTTCCGCGTTCAGCTCGTCGACGGGGATGTCGAGCCGCTCCGCCAGGGCCTCCCGGGTGGCGTTCGACTGATCCGTGTCCAGACCGCTGATCTGGATGCGCATCGAACCGTCGTCACCCAGGGTCTGCACCAGCGCGCTGCTGCCCGACGTCTCCTCCGCCACCTCCCTGGCCTCCTCGACGGAGACGTCCGTGCCGGGCGTGGTGAACACCGCGCCGCCCTCGAACTCCACGCCCATGTGCAGGCCGCGGACGCCGAGTCCGGCGAAGGTGACGATCGTGATGACGATCGACACGACGTACCAGAACTTCCGCCTGCCGACGAAGTCGACGCCGATCTCACCGCGGTAGAGCCGGGCGCCGAGAGTGCCGAGCCGCGACATCTCAGGCCTCCTTCGGGTCGCTGGGGGCGGGGGCGGGACGACGCCCGGCGCGCAGGGAACGGGCGCCCAGACGCCGGGGGTCCAGCCCGGACCAGGGATGCCCGCTGGCGAAGAAGCGGCGACGGGCCAGCAGGGTCATGAGCGGCTTGGTGAAGAGGAAGACGACCACCACGTCCAGCAGGGTCGTGAGCCCCAGGGTGAAGGCGAAGCCCTGCACCTTGCCGACGGTGACCATGAACAGCACCGCCGCGGCGAGGAAGGAGACGAAGTCCGACACCAGGATGGTGCGCCGGGCCCGGGGCCAGGCCCGCTCCACGGCGGGCCGCAGGGTGCGGCCCTCCCGGATCTCGTCTCTGATCCGCTCGAAGTACACGATGAACGAGTCCGCGGTGATGCCGATGGCGACGATGGCGCCGCAGACCGCGGGCAGGTTCAGGGCGAAGCCGATGGCGGGGCCGAGGAGCGACATGATCGCGTAGGTCAGGATGGCGGACGCCACGAGGCTGGCGAAGGCGATCAGCGACAGGCCGCGGTAGTACATCACCAGGTAGAGCACGACCAGGGCGAGGCCGATGGCGCCGGCGATGAGGCCGGCCCGCAACTGCTCGCCGCCCAGGGTCGGGGAGACCGTGGAGACGCTGGCCTCCTCGAAGTTCAGCGGCAGGGCGCCGTACTTGAGGATGTTGGCCAGTTCCTCGGCCGACTCCTGGTTGAAGCTGCCGGAGATCTCGGCCCGGCCGCCGCCCAGCCGCTCGGAGACGGACGGGGCGGAGACGACCTCGCCGTCCAGCACGATGGCGAACTGGTTCATCGGCTCGTACTGGGTGGCCAGGTACTCGGTGATGTCGGCGAACTTGCCGGTGCCGGAGTCGTTGAACTCCATCTGCACGATCCAGCCGCCGCCGGTCTGGGAGTCGAAGACCGCGTTCGCGTCGCTGACGTCCCGGCCGGACACGGCCACCGGGCCGAGCGCGTACTTGTAGAAGCCGTCGGTGTCGCAGGTGACCACCTCGGCCTCGTCCTCGGCCTGGGCGGCGGCCCGGCTGGCGTCGAGGCGGGCCTGCTCGGTGCTGCAGTCGAGGTTCTCGAGCTGGGTGTAGATGTCCGAGGCGTCGTCGGAGGACTCCTCCTCGCCGCTGCTCTCCTCGTCGGTGGCCTCGTCGGTCGCTCCGTCGGTGGCCTCGTCCGTCGCCCCGTCGGTCGCCTCGTCGTTGACGAAGGAGGCCATGTTGGCCGTGGTGCCGGAGCCGGTGGCCGCGTCCGGCGCGGGCATGCTCTGGCTGTCCGTCGCCTCGTCCGTGGCCTCGTCGGTCGCCTCGTCAGTGGCCTCGTCAGTGGCCTCGTCAGTGGCCTCGTCGGTCGCCTCGTCGGTCGCCTCGTCCGTGGCGTCGTCGGTCGCCTCGTCCGTGGCGTCGTCGGTGGAGTCCTCTTCGGTCTCGATCGCCGTGTCGTAGCTGAGCACCGGCCGGAAGCCCAGCTCCGCGGTGGTGCCCACCTGCTCGCGGGCCTCCTGCTCGTCAGTCCCCTTGGGGATGTTGACGATGATGTTCCGCTCGCCCTGGGTCTGGACCTCGGCCTCGGACACGCCCAGGCCGTTCACCCGGCGCTCGATGATGGAGACGGCCGTCTCCATGTTGGTCGCGTTGACCGCGTCCTCGTTGCCCTCGTCCGCCGTGGCCTCGAGCGTGATGCTCGTGCCGCCGGCCAGGTCGATGCCCAGCCTGGGCGTGGTGTGCCCGGACAGGAACATGCCGCCGGTGAGCGCCACCATGGCCACCAGGATCAGCAGCAGGGGCCGCCCCGGCCTGCCGCCGCCCCGCGAGCTGAGGTCCCGCTTCGCTGAGGACCTGAAGTCCTTCTTCGTCGCCACCTTGTCGTCTCTCTCCGTCCGGGTCAGCGGTCAGGCCGAGCGATCAGGACTTGGAGCCGTCGTCGCCCTCGGCTCCGTTGTCCCGCTTCTCCTTGGCCGCCTTCGGCTCCTCGGTCCCGTCGTCGTCCCGCTTGCCCAGGTCCACACCGTCATCCGGCTCGTCGGACTCGCCCTCGGTCAGGGAGGAGGCGTCGTCGGGCACGACCGGGGCGTCGTCGTCATCCGCCTCCGGCTCGTCGTTGACGATGCGCTCGTACTCCTCGGGGTCCAGCACGGCCCCGATGGCGTTCTTGGCGAAGACGGCGTGCACGCCCGGCTCGATCTCGACCAGCACCGTGTCCTCGCGCACCTCCTTGACCTGGGCGTACATGCCGCCCACCGTCCGGATGCCCGTACCTGGAGCCATCGAGTTCCGCATTTCCATGGCTTGGCGCTGACGGTTCTTCGCCGAGCGCGTCATCAGGAACATGACGCCGATCAGCAGCAGGAAGGGAAAGAAAATCGCGATATCCACGGCGGAGGATTGTCCTTATGCGGGGCCGCTGCACGGCCCTATTCGGGGGTGGGCACGCCGTTCCGTGAGCGGGGCGGCGTCGGCGGAGTCTAAGCGAGGCTGCGCCTGGGGAACAACGTGCACGATGCTAGCGGAGTTCCGTCACGGAGGAATATCGCACCGTCACGTCCCGAAGAGCCCTTCTTGTCCGCCGCCGGGTCCCGCGTTCTGGCCGCCGGCGGCCGGCGGCGCGAGCCCGAGGTGGCGCCAGGCGGCCGGGGTGGCGACGCGGCCGCGCGGTGTCCGGGCCAGCAGCCCTTCGCGGACCAGGAACGGCTCGGCCACCTCCTCCACGGTCTCCGACTCCTCCCCCACCGCGACCGCGAGCGTGGACAGGCCGACCGGCCCGCCGCCGAAGAGCTGGAGCAGGGCCCGCAGCACCGCCCGGTCCAGGCGGTCGAGCCCGCGCTCGTCCACCTCGTACACGGCCAGTGCCCGCTCGGCGGCCTCCCTGGTCACCACCCCGTCGGCCCGGACCTGGGCGTAGTCCCTGACCCGACGCAGCAGCCGGTTGGCGATGCGCGGCGTGCCCCGGGAGCGGCCGGCGATCTCGGCCGCGCCGTCCCCCGTCACCTCGACGTCGAGCAGCGTCGCCGAGCGGTGCACCACCCGTTCGAGTTCGGTGGGCGCGTAGAACTCCATGTGCGCGGTGAAGCCGAAACGGTCGCGCAGCGGCGGCGGCAGCAATCCGGCGCGGGTGGTCGCGCCGACCAGGGTGAACGGCGGCAGCTCCAGGGGAATGGCGGTGGCACCCGGGCCCTTGCCGACGATGACGTCGACGCGGAAGTCCTCCATCGCCATGTAGAGCATCTCCTCGGCCGGCCGGGACATCCGGTGGATCTCGTCGAGGAAGAGCACCTCGCCCTCGGCCAGCGAGGAGAGGATCGCGGCGAGGTCTCCCGCGTGCTGGATGGCCGGCCCCGAGGTGATGCGGATGGGGGCGGCCATCTCGGCGGCGATGATCATGGAGAGGGTGGTCTTGCCGAGACCGGGGGCGCCGGACAGCAGCACGTGGTCGGCGGTGCCGCCGCGGGCGCGGGCCGCGCGCAACACCAGGTCGAGCTGCTCGCGGACCCGGCTCTGGCCGATGAACTCGGCGAGGTCACGGGGCCGCAGCGCCGCCTCGACGGCCAGATCCTCCCGGTCGGCGGCCGGGCCGACGAGACGCTGCCCGCCCTCGGCCGGTGGCTCCTCCCAGCTCATGCGGTGCCCCTTTCCGGGGAGGCCGCCGCGGCGGGGTGAGCCCTGGCCCGCGTGCGGGTGGGACGGGTGGGGTCGGAGTGGCAGGGGTGACCCTGCCGGCGGGCCGGGGCCGCCACGGCGCGCCGCCGTTCACCCCGGACGGCGGCGCCGACCACGACGCGGCTCGCGGGCCTCCGGTCACCCGCGGAGCGGGCCCGGCCGCGCGACGCGCCGCTTGGACTCGGCCCGGCGGGGTGGGGTCGCCGCACGGGGGCGCCACGTCGCCTCGGGCTGGCGGGCGGAGGGCCCGCTGGGGCGTTCGGCGGGGGCGGCGGCATCGGGGACTCCTCGGGAGATGGGCGGGCGCGGGTGGTCACCGCGCGCCGGGCGTCAGCGGGTCCGGTTCAGGGTCTGCAGGGCGGCGCGGAGCAGCCGGGAGACGGGCGGCGGCCCGGCGTCGCCGGCCTCGGCCTGCGGGGCGACGGCCTCGACCGCCCGCTCGGCGTCGCGCGGCGGGTACCCCAGGCCGACGAGGGCGGCGTGCAACTGGTCGCGCCAGCCGGCCGCCGCGGCGGCGCCCGGGGCGCGGGATGCGGCACCCGGAACCGGGCCGACCGGCTCGCCGAGCCGGTCCCTGAGCTCCAGCAGCAGCTTCTGCGCGCCCTTCTTCCCGATGCCGGGAACGGCGGTCAGCGCCTTCTCGTCACCGGTGGCCACGGCGATCCGCAGCGCGTTGGGCGAATGCACCGCGAGCATGGCCTGGGCGAGCCGCGGGCCGACCCCGCTCGCGGTCTGGAGCAGTTCGAAGACCTGCCGCTCGTCGTCGTCGGCGAAGCCGTACAGGGTGAGGGAGTCCTCGCGGACGACGAGGGAGGTGGCGAGCCGGGCCTGCTCCCCCATGCGCAGCCCGGCCAGGGTGCCCGGCGTGCACTGCACGGCCACGCCGAGGCCGCCGACCTCCAGCACGGCGGCGTCGGGGGCGAGGGCGGCGACCGGCCCGGAGACGAAGGCGATCATGACGGGGTACTGCCCTCCGGTGGGGTGGATGCGGGACGGGGTCGGGCGGCGGCGTGGGCCCGGCGCAGCCGGTCCTGCGCCGGGGCGCGCCAGAGGTGACAGATGGCGAGGGCCAGGGCGTCGGCGGCGTCCGCCGGCCGCGGCGGCTCGGCCAACCGCAGCAGCCGGGTGACCATGGCGCCGATCTGCGCCTTGTCGGCCCGGCCGCTGCCGGTGACGGCGGCCTTGACCTCGCTCGGGGTGTGCAGCGCGACGGGCAGACCGCGGCGCGCGGCGCAGAGCATCGCCACGGCGCTGGCCTGGGCGGTGCCCATGACGGTGCGCACGTTGTGCTGGCTGAAGACCCGCTCCACGGCGACGGCGTCCGGCCGGTGCGCGTCGAGCCACTCCTCGACGCCGCGCTCGACGAGCACCAGGCGCTGGGCGATCTCCGCGTCGGCCGGGGTGCGGATCACGCCGACGCCGATCATCCGAAGCGGCCGGCCGGGAGCACCGTCCACCACGCCGACGCCGCAGCGGGTGAGCCCCGGGTCCACGCCGAGCACCCGCATCGGCCCTCCCTCGCGTCGTCCTTGCCGACCGTCGCCGACCGTGGTGATCGACTGTGGTGATCGACTGTGGTGATCGACTGTGCCGGCAGGCTACCGGCGACCACCGACAGCCGGCCGCGAACCCCGCCGGGGCGGACAGCCCGCGCCCGGTCCGACGCGTCCCGTCCGGCGGGGCGACCCTCCGCCCCGCCGTGCGTCGCATCGGCCGCCCGCGGGCTGTCCGGCGCCGGTCCGCCAGGACCTACGCGTCGACCTGCGCCATGATCTCGTCGGACACGTCGAAGTTGGCGAAGACGTTCTGCACGTCGTCGCTGTCCTCCAGCGCCTCGATCAGCCGGAAGATCCTGCGGGCGCCGTCCTCGTCGAGCTCGACCTGCATGGTGGGCAGGAAGCTGGCCTCCGCCGAGTCGTAGTCGATGCCGGAGTCCTGCAGGGCGCTGCGGACCGCGACCAGATCGCCGGCCTCGCTGACCACCTCGAAGGACTCGCCCAGGTCGTTGACCTCCTCGGCACCGGCGTCCAACACCGCGCCGAGCACGTCGTCCTCGGCCAGCCCGTTCTTGGGGACGAGCACCACGCCCTTGCGCTGGAACAGGTAGGAGACGGAGCCGGGGTCGGCCATCGAGCCGCCGTTGCGGGTCATGGCCACGCGCACGTCCGAGGCGGCGCGGTTGCGGTTGTCGGTGAGGCATTCGATCAACACCGCGACGCCGCCGGGGCCGTATCCCTCGTACATGATCGTCTGGTAGTCGGCGCCGCCGGCCTCCAGGCCCGCGCCGCGCTTGACCGCCCGATCGATGTTGGTGTTGGGCACCGAGCTCTTCTTCGCCTTCTGGATGGCGTCGTAGAGCGTCGGATTACCCTCCGGATCACCGCCGCCGGTGCGGGCCGCGACCTCGATGTTCTTGATCAGCTTGGCGAAGAGCTTGCCCCGCTTGGCATCGATCACGGCCTTCTTGTGCTTGGTGGTTGCCCACTTGGAGTGGCCGGACACGCCTGTGCTCCTTCGCTCTCGCCGACTTCTGCAGATTCGCGATCCTACCCGCAGCGCGGGGGCTGTTCGGCTAGTCGACCGCCCGCACCATCTCGGCGAAGAGGCGATGCACGCGGTGGTCGCCCGTCAACTCCGGGTGGAACGCGGTGGCGAGCAGCCGCCCCTGCCGCACCGCCACGCTGTGTCCGTCCACCTCGGCGAGCGACTCGGCCGCCGCGCCGATGGACTCCACCCAGGGCGCGCGGATGAACACGCCCTGCACCGGCCCGCCGGGCACCCCCGCGACGTCGACGCTCGCCTCGAACGACTCGTTCTGCCGACCGAAGGCGTTGCGCCGGACGATCATGTCGATGCCGCCGACGGTCTCCTGTCCGGACCGCGGATCGAGGATCTTGTCCGCGAGCATGATCATGCCGGCGCACGAGCCGTAGGCCGGCATGCCGGCGGCGACCCGCTCGCGGAGCGGCTCCAGCAGGCCGAAGGCGGAGGCCAGCTTGGAGATGGTGGTGGACTCGCCGCCCGGGATGACGAGGCCCCGCACCCGGGCCAGTTCCTCGGGTCGGCGCACCGGCGTGGCCCGTGCGCCGGCCCCCTCCAGGGCGGCCAGGTGCTCGCGGACGTCGCCCTGGAGGGCGAGGACGCCGATGAGGGGCTCGTTCATGACGCGCCTACCAGCCTCGGTCGGCGTAGCGCTCGGATCCGGGCTCGGCGTCCAGGTTGATCCCCACCATGGCCTCGCCCAGGCTCCGCGAGGCGTCCGCGATGACCTTGGGGTCGTCGAAGAAGGTCGTGGCCTTCACGATGGCGGCGGCGCGCTTGGCCGGGTCGCCCGACTTGAAGATGCCGGAGCCGACGAAGACGCCCTCGGCGCCGAGCTGCCGCATCAGGGCCGCGTCGGCCGGGGTGGCCACGCCGCCGGCGGAGAACAGCACCACGGGCAGTTTGCCGAGCTCGGCCACCTCGCGGACCAGCTCGTAGGGTGCGCGCAGCTCCTTGGCCGCGCCGTACAGCTCGTGGGCGTCCAGGCCGCGCAGGCGGGCGATGTCGCCCCGGATCTGGCGCATGTGGCGGACCGCCTCGACCACGTTGCCGGTTCCGGCCTCGCCCTTGGAGCGGATCATCGCGGCGCCCTCGGAGATCCGGCGCAGGGCCTCGCCGAGGTTGGTGGCGCCGCAGACGAACGGGGTGGTGAAGCCCCACTTGTCGGTGTGGTTGACCTCGTCGGCCGGGGTGAGCACCTCGGACTCGTCGATGTAGTCGACGCCGAGGGCCTGGAGCACCTGCGCCTCCACCAGATGCCCGATCCGCGACTTGGCCATCACGGGGATGGAGACCGCGGCGATGATGCCGTCGATCAGGTCCGGGTCGGACATCCGGGCGACGCCGCCCTCCCGGCGGATGTCGGCCGGGACGCGCTCCAGGGCCATCACCGCGACCGCGCCGGCGTCCTCGGCGATCTTGGCCTGCTCGGGGGTGACGACGTCCATGATCACGCCGCCCTTGAGCTGCTCGGCCATGCCTCGCTTGACCCGAGCCGTACCGGTGGCCGGGTCCTGGGGGGTGTTGGGGGGCACGCTGGACACGGATGACCTCGCAGAGGGAGAAGGTGGGACGGAACAGGGCTGAGCCGGACCGAGCCGGATCGAACCGACCCTCGTGGGCTCGTCGGCCCGGGCCGCCCGGCCGAGCGCGCGGCACCCGGCGGGCCACTCACCGATGGAAACCCGAGGTGGCCTGGTTCGCAAAGGGCCAATCCCGGGTCAGTGGACTGGGCCGTCGCCACCCTCGGGCGGCGCGTATCCGGCCAGCGCCTCCGGCGGCTCGTCGTCCATCTCGAACGCCAGCGGGAACGGCGCGTGGCCGGCGAGGCGGAACCACCGGACCGTGCGGTGCCGACGCAGCGCCCGCGCGGCGCGCACCGCGTCGTTGTGGAAGCGGCGGGCCATCGGCACCCGGCGCACCGCCGCGACCAGTTCCTCGGCCGTGGCCTCGCCGCCCGGTGCCTGGCGGACCGCCCGCACCTGGGTGCTCTCGGCGAAGACCGCGCGCAGCGCGTGGCTGAGCTCGCTCTCCGCCACCTCGCGCTGCTCCCCCGGCGCCAGTCGAGCCGCGTGCGCCGCCTGGTAGAGCACCATCGAGGCGGCCGGGTCGAAGACGCCGGCGGTGGCCAGCTCCTGGGCGATGGAGGCGCGGCGCAGCAGCTGCGCGTCCAACGCCGCCCGCGCGGCGTCGATGCGGGCGTGCAGCCGGTCGAGACGCCCGGCCGTCCAGCTGAGGTAGACCCCGATCAGCAGCAGGCCGACGGCGATCCAGATGACGGTCATCACGCCCGGCTACCCTACCGGCGCCGAAGGCCGCCCGGCCCCGCGGTCAGTCGCGGGCGAAGCCGAGCCGGCCCAGCAGCCCCATCCGGTCGTCGGGGGCGACGGCCCCGGCGCCGGCGGTCACCGTCTCGTAGACCGCGAGGATGTCGGCGCCCACGGTGGGCCAGTCGAAGCGGCGCACGTGCCGGCTGCCCCGCTCGCGCAGCTGCGCGCGCCGGTCGGGGTCCCCGAGCAGCCGCACCGCGGCCGCGGCCAGGGCCCCGGCGTCCTCGTTGGGGAACAGCTGGCCCGCGGCGCCCTGGTCGAGCACCTGGGCGAACGCGTCCAGGTCGCTGGCGAGCACCGGCGCGCCCGCGGACATCGCCTCGACGAGGATGATGCCGAAGCTCTCCCCGCCGGTGTTGGGCGCCACGTACACGTCCACGCTGCGCAGCAGCCGGGCCTTGTCCTCGTCGCTGACCATGCCGAGGAACTCCACCCGCCCGCGCACCGACGCCGGCAGCCGCCCCAGTGCCTCGCGCTCGTCGCCGCGGCCGGCCACCAGCAGCCGGGTGTCCGGGCGCGCGGCCAGGATCTCCGGCAGCGCCCGCATCAGCACCGGCAGCCCCTTGCGGGGCTCGTCGATGCGGCCGATGAAGCCGATGGTCCCGCCCTGCCACTCGGCGCGGGGCTCGGCCCGGGCGAAGAAGGAGACGTCGACGCCGTTGGGGATCACCACCGCGTCCCCGCCCAGGTGCTCGACCAGGGTGCGGCGCGCGTACTCGCTGACCGCGATGCGGGCGCTGATCTTCTCCAGCGCGGGCTGCAGGATCGGGTAGGCGGCGATCATCGCCCGGGACCGCGGGTTGGAGGTGTGGAAGGTGGCCACGATCGGCCCGCGCGCGGCCCAGCAGGTGAGCAGCCCGAGCGACGGAACGGCCGGCTCGTGGATGTGCAGCACCTCGAAGTCGCCCTCGTGCACCCACCGCCGGACCCGGGAGGCGGACATGAAGCCGAGGTTGACCCGCGCCACCGAGCCGTTGTACGGGACGGACACCGCGCGCCCGGCGGAGACCACGTAGGGCGGCAGCGGCGTGTCCTCGTCGGCCGGGGCGAGCACCGAGACGACGTGGCCCTGCCTGATGAGGTGTTCGGCCAGGTCGCGCACGTGGAACTGGACGCCGCCCGGCACGTCCCAGGAGTACGGGCAGACGATGCCGATCCTCACGGCGCCGATCCCCTCCCGGCCGTCCGGCGCGGGTCGTCGGGTCGCCCGCGCTCCCCCGGCCCGGGACGCGCCAGGTCGGCCGCCCAGAACCGTTGCAGCATGTGCCAGTCCTGCGGATGCGCGGCGATGCCCTCGGCGAAGCGATCGGCCATCGCCTGCGTCATCGCCGCCGCCTTCTCCGCGCGGGTACCGGTCTCGGGCGGTTCCACCGGCGGGTACACGCGTCCCTTCATCACCGGCGAGTCGTCGTACCAGAGGGTCACCGGCAGCAGGGCGGCGCCGGTCTGCAGGGCCAGCAGGGCGGGCCCGGCCGGCATCCGCGCGGCCTCCCCGAAGAACCTCACGCCGATGCCCGAGGCGGACAGGTCGCGGTCGGCGACCAGGCACACCAAGCCGCCGCGGCGCAGCCGACGGGCCAGCGAGCCGAACGAGGCGCCGCCGGCGTGCGGCAGCACCTCCATGCCGAGCGCCTCGCGGTAGGCCACGAAGCGGTCGAAGAGACGCTCGGGACTCAGCCGTTCGACGACGGTGGCGAAGGGGATGCCGAGGTCGGTGACCACCCAGGCGCCGGCCAGGTCCCAGTTGGCCATGTGGGGCAGCGCGACGATGACGCCGCGGCCGGAGTCCATGATGGCGGGGAGGCGTTCGATCTCGTGGGGGCGGAAGGAGGCGGCGATCCTCGCCCTGGGCCACACCGGCAGCCGGAAGGACTCCATCCAGTACCTGAGGTACGAGCGCATGCCCGCCCGGGACAGCTCGCGCAGCCGGCCGGGCTCCGCGTTCGGTACCACCCGGGCGAGATTGGCCTCCAACTGCCGCACTCCGGGACCGTGACGACGCCAGGCGCCGTCCGCGAGGCGACGCCCCAGGGCGTGGGCGGTGGGCTCGGGCAGCCGCTTGACGGCGCCCCAGCCGAGGCCGTACAGGGCGTCCGCGGCCCGCTCCTTCATCCCCGGCGGCTCCCCGGCCTCGACGGCGGCCGCGAGCCTCCGGCCGCCTTGGGCTTCCCGGTCCGGCCGGCGCTCCCGCCGCCCGTACCCCGCGGCGCGGCACCCCCGGCGTCGTCCGGGCGCTCGGCGTCCTGGCCGGCCTCGGACCCCGCGGCGCCTTCGGCCGCGTCGGCGCGCCCGGTGTCGTCGGCGTCGTCCGTGCCGTCCCTACCTTCCGTGCCGTCCGCACCTTCCGTACCGTCCGGCTCGGCGGGGCTCTCGGTGGCCCGGGGGTCCTTGAAGGTCTCGGCCGCGTCCGCCTCGGCGGCCTCGCGGCGGACGGTGACCACCCGCTGGACGAGGGTGATCAGGCTGCCCACCGCGACCACCCACAGCGCCAGCGGCAGCAGCAGGTCGATGTACGGCACGCCGAAGGTGCGTTCGAATCCGGCGAAGCCCGTGAGGACCAGCGTGATGACCAGCCGCTCGGCGCGCTCCACCAGGCCGTTGACGCGCACGGGCAGACCCATGCTCTCGCCCCTCGCCTTGGTGTACGACACCACCTGCCCGCTGGCCAGGCAGAACAGCGTCACCCCGGTGAGCAGCGTGTCGTCGCCCCCGCCCGCGTACCAGAGCGCGAGGCCGGAGAAGACCGCGGCGTCCGCGAGCCGGTCCAGCGTCGAGTCCAGGAAGGCGCCCCAGCGGCTCGACGTGCCGGCCTGGCGGGCCATGTTGCCGTCCACCATGTCGGAGAAGACGAAGAGCGTGATGACGACGGTGCCCCAGAAGAACTCCCCGCGGGGGTAGAAGGCGAGCGCTCCCGCCATCACTCCCGCCGTGCCGATCAGGGTCACCGTGTCCGGGCTCACCCGCAGCCTCAGCAGGAGGGCGGCGAACGGCGTGAGGACACGCGTGAAGAAAGCACGCGCGTACTTGTTGAGCATGTCCTTCCCAGGGGTCGCAGCGGGCCGCGTGAAAGCACGGCCACCGACAGGGCCATCGTAGCCAGGCCCGGAGCGCGCCGACGTCGGGGGCGTCCGGGGTGAGGAAGATACCGCGACCGGCGTCAAGAGGGTGCCGTCCGCCGATAGGCTGATCCCCGGCGGGGTTGTGGCCGGGGGCGGCCCCGACCGCGGACGCGCCAGCAGGTGTGCCCGCCCCGCGTACCGGGAACGGGCCTGACGGCAGTTCGATTCGAGAGCTGGCTCAACGAGCTGGGGGTTACCCATGTCGGCGCTGGACGACCTCAGGAAATCGGCGGGCGTGGACTTTGACTTCGCCCCGGGCGCCCAGGTACCGCTCTCGGGCGCGGACAGCCAGAGCGGGATAAGCCAGGCGATCGCCTCCGCCGCCTACCGGGACGTGGCGCCCGACGCGATACGCGACGCCAACGACGCGGCCAAGGTCAAACCGGGCCGCTTCTCGCTGCTGGAGCCGAACCTCGGGGAGGCGTTCACCCGCGCCATCGAGGTGCGGATGCTGGACGAGGGGCGGAAGCCGCTGATCCAGTCGTTCGGCATCGAGCCGCAGACGGTGGTGGAGCAGTGCCTTGCCGCCAAGCGCATCCGGAAGCAGCGCGACCGGCGGCTGACCGTGGTGATGGCGGTCTTCGGCGTGCTCTTCCTGCCGGGCGTGGCCATCTGGCTCGGCCTCTTCCAGCTCCGCCGCACCATCGCCGGATCCCAGGACCGCAGGGCCGGCGCGTTCGGCATGGCCGGGCTGGTCGCCATCGTCGTGCTGATCGGGCTGCTGCTGTTGCGGGCGCCGTTCGGCGGCATCCTCCAGCTGTACGCGTGGCTGATGCTGCCGGCGCCGATCATCGGCTGGTTCTGGGCCAAGCAGATCTGCGAGCGCACCGCGGCGAACCTGCGGGCGCACTGGGCCGACCTGGTGGGCGGCGGCGGCGCCGGCGCCCGCATCCCGGAGGCGGTCCCGCAGAACCCCAACGACGCGGAGGCCGAGCGACTGCGGGTCGGCCTGGCCAAGCTGTCCGCCGAGCAGAACAGCAACCTCATCTACTACGCGGGCCCCAAGGGGATACTGGGCATGGGCGCGCGCTGGGGGGCCTGGCACCTGGCCGAGGACCTGCATCCCCGGGACCCGGGCCGGGACATCGACCCGTTCCGCAGCTGGGACGTGGCCCGCGCGATCCACGACCAGCTCCGGCTGCTGGAGCGCGGCCCGCTGCACACCGGCGGCTTCCCCACCCCGTCGATGGTCCACTGGGTGGTGCGGCACGTCGGCGACGCCGGCTCGGTGAGCCGCCCCGACGGCCCCACGGCCGACGGGTACAGCATCAGCAACATCGAGGTGCAGCGGATCTGCAACGAGGACCAGCTCGGCGCCGGCGACCGGCACTACCTGGGCACCCAGTTCGTGCTCTGGGGCGGCCAGCTGGTGGTCACCATGATGATCCAGGTGACCGTGCTGCACCACACCCTGCGGATCGACGTCACGGGGCACGCCCTGGGACCCGTGCACGGCTTCTTCTCCAAGGGCCCCGAGGCCAAGAAGAAGAAGGTCCGGCACCCGGTCAAGTTCTGGCAGCAGGTGGAGCGACCCGACGCGCTGGTCGACACCAAGGAGGTGGTGCGGCTGGCCGCCCGCGCGCCGCTGACGTGGTTCCCGAAGCGGCTGGACGCGTTCGGCGGGACGCTGGAATTGCCCGAGCCGTTCGGGCTGCGGCACACCTGGGCGACCAAGCCGTGGAACCACCGCTTCATGGTCGACGACATAATGCGCATCGCCACGCCGGTGCTGCGGGTGGCGCACGCCGCCGCGTTCCGGGTGCTGGAGGAGAACGGCGTGGACATCACCCGCTTCGACGCCCGCTCCCAGGCGCTCGGCGGTCAGGTGCAGGGACCGGACCCGCGGAAGGCCGACGAGTACAACATGTGACCGCGCCCGGCGCCGGCGCGCCGGGGCGTCAGACCGGCCAGGCGTCGGCGAGCATCCGCCGGGTGTCCCCGAGGAGCTGCGGCAACACCTTGGTCTGGCCGATGACCGGCATGAAGTTGGCGTCGCCGCCCCACCGGGGCACCACGTGCTGGTGCAGATGGGCGGCGATGCCCGCGCCCGCCACGGTGCCCTGGTTCATGCCGATGTTGAAGCCGTGCGCGCCCGCCGCGGTGCGGATCGCCACCATGGCCCGCTTGGTCAGCTCGGCCAGCTCCGCCGTCTCGTCCGCGGTCAGCTCGGGGTAGTCCGCCACGTGCCGGTAGGGCACCACCATCAGGTGCCCCGGCGTGTACGGGTAGAGGTTGAGCACGGCGTAGACGTGCGCGCCGCGGGCGACGATCAGCCCGTCCTCGTCGCTCTTGCCGGGGATCGTGCAGAACGGGCAGCCGTCCTCCGCGCCGGGGCCGCGCGGCTTCCCCTCGCCCTGGATGTACGCCATCCGATGAGGCGTCCACAGGCGCTGGAAGGCGTCCGGCGTCCCCACCCCGATCTGCTGCTCCGGCTCGCTGCTCATGCCGGCCAGCATATGGCGTGGGGACCCGGGCGCGGCCCCGGGTCAGGGGGCGTCACACCTGGACGCGGCGCTCCACGGCGTCGGCGATCTCCCGCAGCGCCTCGGCACGCGGGATGCCGTTCTTCTGCGAACCGTCGCGGTAGCGGAAGCTGACCGCCCCGTTCGCCATGTCCTCGTCGCCAGCGATGACCATGAACGGCACCTTGGACCGCTGCGCGTTGCGGATCTTCTTCTGCATCCGGTCGCTGGAGGAGTCCACCTCCACCCGCAGCCGCTGGGCCTTCGCCTCGGCCGCGAACTCCCTCAGGTACGGGACGTGCGCGTCGCTGATCGGGACGCCCACCGCCTGGACCGGCGCCAGCCAGGGAGGGAACGCGCCGGCGTAGTGCTCCAGCAGCACCGCGAAGAAGCGCTCGATCGAGCCGAAGAGGGCCCGGTGGATCATCACCGGCTGCTGCCGCGAACCGTCGGCCGCCGTGTACTCCAGGCCGAACCGCTTCGGCTGCTGGAAGTCGACCTGGATGGTGGACATCTGCCAGCTGCGGCCGATGGCGTCCTTGGCCTGCACCGAGATCTTCGGCCCGTAGTAGGCGGCGCCGCCCGGATCCATGACCAGCTCCAGGCCCTGCTTGCCCGCGGCCTGTCGCAGCGTCTCGGTGGCCTCCTCCCACTCCTGGGGCTCACCGATGAACTTGTCGCCCTCGCCGCGGGTCGACAGCTCGAGGTAGAAGTCGTTCAGCCCGTAGTCGCGCAGCAGGCCGAGCACGAAGGTGAGCAGCGAGTCCAGCTCCTGCGGCATCTGCTCCTTCGTGCAGTAGATGTGCGCGTCGTCCTGGGTGAAGCCGCGGGCCCGGGTCAGGCCGTGCACCACTCCGGACTTCTCGTAGCGGTAGACCGTGCCGAACTCGAACAGCCGCAGCGGCAATTCCCGGTACGAACGCCCGCGCGCCCGGAAGACGAGGTTGTGCATCGGGCAGTTCATCGCCTTGAGGTAATAGTCCTGCCCCTCGAATTCGATGGGCGGGAACATCGACTCGGCGTAGTTCGGCAGATGCCCCGAGGTCTCGAAGAGCCGGGCCTTCGAGAGGTGCGGGGTGTTGACGAATTCGTAGTCCTCGTCCTCGTGCCGGCGGCGCGAGTAGTCCTCCATCACCCGGCGGACGATGCCGCCCCTGGGGTGGAAGACGGCCAGGCCCGAGCCGAGTTCCTCCGGAATGGAGAAGAGGTCCAGCTCGGTGCCGAGCCGGCGGTGGTCCCGCTTCTCGGCCTCGGCGAGGAATTCCAGATGCGCCTTCAGCTGGTCCCGGCTCGGCCAGGCGGTGCCGTAGATCCGCTGCAGCTGCGGGTTCTTCTCGCTGCCGCGCCAGTAGGCGGCGGCGCTGCGCATCAGCCGGAAGGCGGGGATCAGCCGGGTGGCCGGCAGGTGCGGGCCCCGGCACAGGTCCTGCCAGCGGCGCTCGCCGCTCTTCGGGTCGAGGTTGTCGTAGATGGTGAGCTCGCCCGCGCCGACCTCGGCGGAGGCGCCCTCGGCCGCCTCCGCGGCCGCGCCCTTGAGGCCGATCAGCTCCAGCTTGTAGGGCTCGTCGGCCAGTTCGGCGCGGGCCTCGTCGTCGCTGACCGGGCGCCTGGCGAACCGCTGGCCCTGCTTCACGATCTGCTGCATCCGCTTCTCGATGCGCGCGAGATCGTCGGGCTGGAACGGCTCGGCGACGTCGAAGTCGTAGTAGAAACCGTCCCTGATCGGCGGGCCGATGCCGAGCTTCGCCTCGGGGAAGAGCTCCTGCACGGCCTGGGCCATCACGTGCGCGGTGGAGTGCCGCAGGATGTCGAGGCCGTCGGGCGAGTCGATCTCGACCGGCGACACCTCGTCTCCTTCGGCCAACGGATGAGCCAGGTCACGCAGTACGCCGCTCACCCGGGCGGCGACGACGGACCGCTCGCCCTCGAACAGCGCGGCGGCCGTCGTGCCCGTGGCCACCACGCGTTCTTCCGGCGCGGAATCGCGTTGGATGATCACACGGATGTTGGACACCGGTCTCTCCTGGCTCATGGACGGAACTTCTGGCGGCACTTCTGGACGGGACATGTGACGGGACGGTCGGAACCGACGGCGCGGCAACGGCGGAAGGCCGGACCGCGAGGCGGTCCGGCCTTCCGTAGGGTGGGCGATACTGGGTTCGAACCAGTGACCTCTTCGGTGTGAACGAAGCGCTCTCCCACTGAGCTAATCGCCCTGGAGTCGTGCCCTGCGGCACGGAGAGAACCATACAGGTCCCCGCGGCCGTCATCCAAACCGTCTTCCGGCCGAACTCCGGGCGGCGGTCCGCAGTCCGGTGCGCGCCGACCGCATCATCAGCGCGTGGTTGGCCCGCAGCGCGGGCCGGGCCACCCAGGACAGCCGGCGTGGCAGACGTCGGCGCAGCACGGTGTCCTGCTCGTACCGCACCCGGCTGCCGCCGCGTTCCGCGGAGACCGTCCAGCGGATCCAGCCCTCCAGATCGCCGGTCAGCGTGGCCTGGAGCACGCCCGCGACCGGCTCCCTGCGGCCCGCCCGGACCTCGACGGTCAGTTCGAAGGGCAGCACGGAGCGGAACCGGCAGCGGCCGCTCTCCGGCCCGGTGACCGTCGCCTCGCGGACCTGGGGCCACCAGCGCGGGTAGTCCTCGCCGCGCTCCAGCACCCCGAAGACGGCGGGCGGCGGGGCGTCGACCCACCAGTCGCTGCGGAATCGATACCGGTTCCACTCGGGCACGGCCACGGCCCTCCTTTTCCGACGTGTCACCACATTCGGTGGTGGAACGATTCAGATGCTGGCTTATCGCATATAGGCAATCGTCCATTGGAATGATGTTAAACGGCATAAATGGGTCAGAGGCGTTTACAAGCAGGGCGAATGTGGCATGTCGATTTCGCCGACGTGCGAATCCCCGAGCGCACACTGAGCGAAAGGCCCTGGCGCTTATGAACACCACGGTCAGCTGCGAGCTGCACCTGCGCCTCGTTGTATCGAGCGAGTCATCGCTACCTGTACCCGCGGGGCTGCGGTATGACACGGCGGATCCGTACGCCGTACACGCCACGTTTCACACCGGAGCCGAGGAAACCGTCGAGTGGGTGTTCGCCCGCGACCTGCTGGCGGAGGGGCTGCACCGGCCCACCGGCACGGGCGACGTCCGGGTGTGGCCCTCACGCAGCCACGGACAGGGAGTCGTCTGCATCGCCCTCAGTTCGCCCGAGGGTGAAGCCCTGCTGGAGGCCCCGGCGCGGGCCCTCGAGTCGTTTCTGAAGCGAACCGACGCGGCGGTCCCACCCGGCACCGAACACCGTCACTTCGACCTCGACACGGAGCTCTCGCACATCCTCGCGGAGAGCTGACAGGCTCGCCGGTTCTCCGCGCCGTCTGACTCGGGGTGACGGCGCGGGACCGGCGACGGGACACCAGGGCACGGCGCCGTCGCGCGGAACCGCGTGGCGGCGCCGTCGCGTGCGCCGGGGCACGGGCGGCGCCCGGCGGAAGCCGATACAGTCCGCTGTGGGAAGCTCGCAGACCGGATCGGGGGCCCGCCGTGCTGATCAACCACGACACCCGGTGCGCCCTCGAACAGGCCGTGGACCTGCTCAACACCGCGAGTCTGGGGGACGCCCCCGACGCCCTGTCGGACGTCGCCGCGCTGCGGCGTTTCGTACGCGAACAGGACGTCAGCGACGTGCGGACCGATCGGCTCGACGCGGCGGACCTGCGGGCGGTGCGCGCGCTGCGCGACCGTTTCACCGAGGTCTTCGCGGCCGACTCGGACGCGGCGGCCGCGGAGCTGATCAACGCGCTGGTGGCGGCCGCGGGCACCACGCCCCGGCTCACCGACCACGACGGTCACGACTGGCACGTGCACTACTTCGCGCCCGGCGCCTCCCTCGCGCACCACCTGGCCGCGGACTGCGGCATGGCACTGGCGTTCCTGGTGGTGGCCGGCGAACGGGAGCGACTGCGGCGCTGCGCGGCACCAGGCTGCGGGCGGGCCTTCGTCGACCTTTCGCGGAACCGGTCGCGCCGCTACTGCTCCAGCCGCACCTGCGGGAACCGGCTGCACGTCGCCGCCTACCGGGCCCGCCGGCGCGACGCCCCCGCGCCCACCGGCTGAGCCCCACCGCGGCGGGAGCACCGGCCCCACCGGGCCGGGATCACAGCAGAAACTGGTCGTGCACCCCCGTGACGAGCAGCAGGGCGCCGATGACCGTCAGGAAGAGGATCAGCGGCGGCTGGGACAGCGCGTACAGGCATCCTCGACTCTCCGGGTCGGGGTAGGCCGTGTCGGCTGGTTGGTTCGTGGGATCGGGAGCGGTTTCCCTGGTGATGTGCGCCATGTCGCGGTGATCATGACGCAGCCGGACCCCGGCGCGCGATCAACACGCCTTCTTTGTCCGGTCATTCAACGTTATTCGGACTTCTTCGAGATCGCCGGGCGATGCCCGGATATGATGCCGCCCCGCCGCACGCCCTGGCCGGCTCCGGCCCTCAGATGCCGTGCTTCTTCAGGATGGCCTCGATGTCGGAGAAGTCGTCCGCCGCGGAGTTCCCCCGCGGGGTCGAGCCCGCCTCCCGGCGCCGGCTCGCGGGCAGCGCGGGCGTGGCACCGCCGGAGTCGGCGGCGGCCCCGCCCTGCCGGCGACGGCCGTCGGCCAGGCGGGCGACCAGGTACAGCAGCGCCGACCCGCCCAGCACCCCGAAACCGGCCCAGGCCACCGGGTCGAACGTGATGTGGCTCACGAACTGCACCACCCCGGTCATCGCCAGCCCCACCGGCAGCAGCGCGACGGCCGCCACGCGCAGGGCCAGCGCGTACCGGCGGCGGCGGGCGACCAGGAAGGCGACGCCCAGACCGGCGGCGGAGATCAGGGTGCAAACGGTGCCAGTCAACATGTTTCCATCCTGCCGCGCTCCCGGCCGGTGGGCCATGGCTCGGACCCGGGATCAGGGGAATCTCCGGGTGAGAGACTGGGCCCATGACCGACCCGACGCCGCGCCGCGCCGTTCTCGACGTGTGGTGTGACCTCCAGTGTCCCGACTGTCACCGCGCCGAGAGCGACCTGGTGGCCCTGCGCGAGCGGTTCGGCGAGTCGCTGGAGATCCGCCGGCGGCACTTCCCGCTGCCCGGCCACCAGCACGCGCTGGCCGCCGCGCAGGCGGCCGAGGAGGCCTACGCCCAGGGCCGGGGCGACGCGTACTGCGCGGCGCTGCTGGCCCGCTGCGCGGACCTGGCGAAGCGAGGGCCCGAGGTGCTCACCGAGGTGGCCGCGGAGCTGGGTCTGGACGCCGAGGAGATCGACACCGCGCTGATCGACGGGCGCCACCTGCTGGTGGTGGACGCGGACCAGGCCGAGGGCCAGGCCATCGGCGTGACCGGCACCCCCACCTACGTGATCGGCGGCGAGCGCCTGGACGGCGGGCGCGACCAGCGGGGGCTGCGCGACCGGGTGGCCGGGATCGCCGCGGCCCTGCTGGTTCAACCCCCCAACGGCTTGGCGACGTAGTAGTCCCTGGCCTGGTAGCCGAGGGACGTGTACAGCGACAGCGCCGGGGCGTTCCCGGCGAAGACGTTCAGGCCCAGACGCGGCCGGCCGGCCGCGTGGCAGATCCGCTCCGCCTCCCGCATCAGCTCGCGCCCGTGGCCGCGGCCGCGGTGCTCCGCGTGCACCCGGACCGAGAAGACGTACCCGTCCACGTCGAGGTCCACGGCCTGCCCGTGCACCGCCACCCACAGGGCTCCGACCTCGACGCCGCCGTGGCTGAGCAGCCGGAGCGCGCTCGCCCGGCTGGTGACGCCGTCGGGCAGCAACCGGCGCAGGCCCGCGTCGGCGCGGTCCTCCGCCTGGGCGCGCGGCAGCCCCAGGCCGGTCCAGCCGTCCACCACGAAGGCGCGCTCGGCGGCCTGCCAGCCCGCGAAGTCGGCCTCCGTCATCGGGCGCACCGCGTAGCCGTCGGGCAGCGACGGCGGTCCCGCGGCGATCCGCTTGGCCATGGTGCGGTTGCGCTCCAGGTAGCCGAGCGCCGCGGCCAGCGCGAGGGCCGCCCCCGCGGACGCAGGCACCCGCGCCTCGACGCGTTCGCACCGCCAACCCCGCAGGACCTCCTCGGCGGCCAGGACCGCGACGGTCGCCCGGCCACGGCGACGCTCCGCCGGGTCCACCGACAGGGCGTCGACGCGTCCCACCCGGGCGCCGAAGCGCTCGTCGGTGGAGAGCCGCAACGCTCCCACGGCGCGGCCGTTGTCGCAGACGTCGAACTCCCGGCACCGGCCGCCGTCCGCGGTCGGCTCCTCCGGCCCGGTGGGCCGCAGGGTGGTCGTCATCGCCGGTCTCCCCCTCCGCTCCCGTTCAGCTTTCCGTTCCCCTCCCGCCTGGCCCGCCTGGCCCGCCCGGCCCGCCCGGCCCGCCCGGACTTCCGCCTCGGCTCCCGCCTCGACGGCCCGGCGGCCGGGCCGCCCTCCGGTCAGGGATCGACGTCGGCCGCCGCGCGTTCGGCGAAGATCCGCATCGCCCGCGCGGTCACGGGCCCGGGGGCGCCGGGCAGCTCCCGGTCGTCGACCCGGCGGACCGCCTGCACGTCCCGGGTGCTGGAGGTCAGGAAGACCTCCTCGGCGCGCTCCAGGCAGTCCATCGGCAGCTCGGTCTCCTTCGCGCCCGCCCATTCGAGGACCAGGGCGCGGGTGATGCCCGCCAGGCACCCCGAGGACAGCGGCGGGGTGTGCAACTCGCCGTCCAGGACGACGAAGACGTTGGTGCCCGTGCCCTCGCACAGCTGGTCCGCGGTGTTGCCGAAGAGCGCCTCGGAGGCGGCCTGTTGCCGGGCCCGAGCCAGCGCGATCACGTTCTCCGCGTAGGAGGTGGACTTCAGGCCGGCCAGCGCCCCGCGCTCGTTGCGCGTCCAGGGCACGGTGATGACCGCGGTGGTGTCCGGGCGGAGCGGGGCCTCCGCGTGGGCGACCAGCAGGGTCGGCGGCGCCTCGCCCCGGTCGGAGCCCAGCGGGGCGGTCCCGCCCGTGTACGTCACGCGCAGCCGGCCGCGCGCGAGCGGGTGCGCCTCCAGCACCGCCAGACAGGCGCGGCGCACCTCGTCGCGGTCCGGTTCCGGCAGGCCGAGCCCGGTCGCGGAGGCCGCGAGCCGGTCCAGGTGGCGGCTCAGCGCGAAGGGCCGCCCGTGTTCGGTCTTGAGCGTCTCGAAGACGCCGTCGCCGACCGTCAGACCGTGGTCGAAGACCGAGACCCGCGCGCTGTCGGCGTCGCGCAGTTCACCGTCCAGCCAGATCAGCGCCAAGGTGCACTCCCGTGGTCGTTCTCGTGCTCTTCTCCCCCGCCTCCGACGCTACCCCGAGCAGCCGGCCCGCCTTGAGCTCGGTCTCCGCCCACTCGCGTGCCGGGTCGGAGCCCCAGGTGATGCCGGCGCCGGTGCCGAAGCGCAGCAGCGCGGGCCCCTGCGTGCGGTCGATCCAGAACGTCCGGATGCCGACCGCCAGCTCGCCGGTCCCGCGGTCCGCGTCGACCCAGCCGACGCCTCCACAGTACGGGCCGCGGGGCGCCGTCTCCAGGGCGTCGATGATCCCCAACGCGCTCGGCTTGGGCGCCCCGGTCACCGAACCCGGCGGGAAGGCGGCGGCCAACAGCTCGGGCCAGCCGGCGCCCGGGGCGAGCTCGCCGCGGACCGTGGAGACCAGGTGGACCAGCCCGGGATACGGCTCGGGGAGGCACAGCGCGGGAACGGTGACCGAGCCCGGCACGCAGACCCGGCCCAGGTCGTTGCGGACCAGGTCCACGATCATCACGTTCTCGGCGCGGTCCTTCTCGGTCAGCTCGGCGGCGGTGCGTCCCGTGCCCTTGATCGGCCCGGACTCCACCGTCCGGCCGCGGCGGCTCAGGAAGAGCTCGGGCGAGGCGGTGGCGACCTCCACGCCGTGCGCGGGGAGCCGGACGGTGCCGGCGTGCCGCGCGGGATGGCGGGCGGCGAGCCGGGCGGCGAGGGCGTCGACGTCGGACGCGGTCGCGGCCGGCAGCGGGGCGGAGAGCACCCGGCAGAGGTTGACCTGGTAGACGTCACCGGCCGCGATGTGCTCGCGGATCCGGGCCACGCCGGCGACGTAGCCGGCGCGGTCCAGGGAGCTGGTCCAGGCGTCGGGGCGCGGACCGCGCCAACCCTCCCGCGGCGCCGGCGGAGCGGGGCGCACGTCGCGGAAGCGGGCGCACACCAGCCCGCCGTCGTAGTGCGCCACGACCGCCCACCAGCCCGCGGAGTCCAGGGCCGCCGGGTCGTCGGTGACGTCGAGCAGCCCGGTGGCCAGGACGCCGCCCAGCCGGGCCAGCGGCTCGAGGTCGTTCACCCGTGCGAGTCTACGCCGCCGGGCCGCGCCCCCGGCGGGATGGCCGCGGCGGGGAGCACGAGGCCACGCGTGCGTCGGGGCTGGATACGGAGTTTGAGCTGGCTCACGAATCCGGTAGGGTTCAGGACGTCCCCAGGGGCACAGGGATGGTGCTCCGGGACCTGCTGCGGACGTAGCTCAGTTGGTAGAGCACCACCTTGCCAAGGTGGGGGTCGCGAGTTCGAGTCTCGTCGTCCGCTCGAAGGGGGCCCGTCCCCCGTCGGTGGAGTGGCCGAGAGGCGAGGCAACGGCCTGCAAAGCCGTCTACACGGGTTCAAATCCCGTCTCCACCTCGGACGATTAGCTCAGCGGGAGAGCGCTTCCCTGACACGGAAGAGGTCACTGGTTCAATCCCAGTATCGTCCACCAGGCCCTCTGTGGGCCGCGCGCGATTAGCTCAGCGGGAGAGCGCTTCCCTGACACGGAAGAGGTCACTGGTTCAATCCCAGTATCGCGCACCAGAGGCGAGAGGGCCGGAGGAGCTGCTGCTCCTCCGGCCCTCTCGTACATGGTGCCCGGGCAGCTCCCCAGCTGCCCGGGCACTCTTGCCGTCCGTCGTACCCCCGTCCCCACGGGGTTGTTCGCCGGTTGTCCCCGACCCGGGCCGCTCTCCCGAGCCTGGGGCGCCGCTCAGCGCCCCAGCGTTCCGGCAACGGACGACGCCTGTGTCACGACGGCTTCGACGCCGCCGAACGCGACGGCGAGGGCGATGGCCAGTGGCAACACCATGGCCGCGGCCACCAAGGGGTGACGCCGCTCGGCCTGCGGCCGGGTGGACTGTGGTAGTGCCGTGTTCGCCATCTCTCCCTCCCCCGTCGTGAGTTTGGGGCGGCGGGCGGGTGACCTCGGGGGACGAGTGCGACGCCCGCCGCTTGATGACAACACTAGGCGCGGGGGTGGCGCCGCACGTCAGCCCGGCGTACTGACCTGGGGGCCTCCCGCAGGATGAGTCGGTCGCGGTCGGGCTACTCCCCAGGGTGGACACACCTCGGTCGCGACCCAGGGATTTCCCCCAGGGGGGTGGGGAACCGCCCGCCGCGGTTCGTCCGGGTCGGCGACGCGCGGCCTTTCGGGCGCGCCGGCCGGGCAGTCCGTAAGCTGTGACCAGGACAAGAACCGGGCAGCGAGGTAGACATGGCGATGATGCGGCTCCGTCGGGAGGACCCGCGAGTCGTCGGCACGTTCCGGCTGCACCGGCGGCTGGGGGCGGGCGGCATGGGCGTGGTGTACCTCGGCTCCGACCGGCGCGGCCAGCGGGTGGCGCTGAAGGTCATCAGGCCCGAGCTCGCCGAGGACCAGGAGTTCCGGTCTCGCTTCGCCCGCGAGGTGTCGGCGGCACGGCGGATCCGTGGCGGGTGCACCGCGCGGCTGGTGGCCGCCGATCTGGAGGCGCCCCGGCCGTGGTTCGCCACCCAGTACGTGCCGGGACCTTCGCTGCACGACCGGGTGATGGAGCGCGGCCCGCTGGCCGCCGCCGAGACGGCGGCCGTCGGTGCGGCGCTCGCCGAGGGACTGGTGGCGGTGCACGAGGCGGGCGTGGTGCACCGCGACCTGAAGCCTTCGAACATCCTTCTGTCGCCGAAGGGTCCGCGGATCATCGACTTCGGCATCGCCTGGTCCACCGGCGCGAGCACGCTGACCAACGTCGGCACGGCGGTGGGCTCCCCCGGTTTCCTCGCACCCGAGCAGGTGCGCGGGCAGCCGGTCACCCCGGCCAGCGACGTCTTCTCGCTCGGCGCCACGCTGGCGTACGCGGCGCTCGGCGACTCGCCGTTCGGGCAGGGAAGTTCCGAGGTGATGCTGTACCGGGTCGTGCACGAGGAGGCGGAGCTGCGGGGCGTGCCGGCTGCCCTGGCGCCGCTGCTGCGCTCGTGTCTCGCCAAGTCGCCCAAGGAGCGGCCGAGCACGCTGCAGCTGTCGTTGCGACTCAAGGAGATCGCGACCCGGGAGGCGCGCGGCGTGAGCCAGCCGGCGGTCGGGCACCGTCCGACGCCGACCCCGACGGCGTCGGCCTCGGGATCGGGATCGGGATCGGCGTCGGCCTCGGGGCCGGTGTCGGCCGCGGACCGGACGGGCCCTCGCCGGGCCGGCCCGGGTTCTTCCCAGCCGGCGCGGTCCGCCCGGCCGCGGCCCCGCACGGGGCGGAGCGGGCCCGCCCGGCGTCCCGAGCCGGCGCGCGGCGTGGATCGTCGGCTGCTCCGCCAGCGGCTGGTGATCTTCGTCACCGTGACCCTGCTGGTCGCGCTGGGGATCGCCGCCGCGCAGGGCTGTCAGGGTCCGGTCTGACGTCGGTCGGGCCCCGCCGCGCCGGCCCGCCCGGGCTGAGTGCGCCCGGGCCGAGTTCGGCCCGGCTCAGCGCGGCCGGGTCGCGTAACAGGCCACGGCGCAGGCCGCGGCCATGTTCAACGAGTCCACGCCGGCGCTCATCGGGATCCGGACGACCAGGTCGGCGGCGGCGAGGGTGGCGGGGCGGAGTCCCTCGCCCTCCGTGCCGAACACCAGGGCCAGCCTGGGGTGGCGCCGCTCCGCCAGTTCGTCGAGCGTCAGGGCGCCCTCGCCGAGCGCGAACGCGGCCGTGACGTACCCCGCCGCGCGGAGCAGTTCGACGCCCGCCGGCCACGGGTCGAGCCGGGTCCACGGGACCTGGAGCACGGCGCCCATCGAGACCTTGACCGAGCGCCGGTACAGCGGGTCGGCGCAGCGCGGCGTGACCAGCACCGCGTCCACGCCGAGCGCGGCGGCGGACCGGAACGCGGCCCCGACGTTGGCGTGGTCCACGATGTCCTCCAGCACCGCCACCCGGCGGGGTGGCCCGTCCGGCCCCGGGCCGCCGGGGCCGAGGAGGCGTCCGGGGTCGGGCAGCGGCCGACGCCGCATCGCGGCCAGGGCGCCGCGGTGCACGTGGTAGCCGGTGAGTTGCCGGGCCAGTTCCGGGCTGACCAGGTACGCCGGCGCGCCAGCCCGTTCGACCACGTCCCGCATGGCGTCCGCCCACCGCGGCGTCAGCAGCAGCGAACGGGCCGGATAGCCGGCGTCCAGCGCCCGGCGGATGACCTTCTCGCCCTCGGCCATGAACAGGCCTTCGGCGGGCTCCCGCACGGTACGCAGGGCGACGTCCGTGAGGTCGGCGTAGTCGGTGAGGCGGGGGTCCCCTGGGTCGGTGACCGTCTGGTAGGCCGTCACGCCCGGCCCACCGGGCGTGGTTCGGCACCGGCCGCCGGCGCCCACGGGCCGTGCCGCGCGACCTCGCCGACCACGATGACGGCCGGCGGCCGGACGTCCTCGGCGGCGATCCGCTCGGCCACGGTCCCGAGGGTTGCGTCGAGGCGGCGCTGGGCCGCGGTGGTGCCCTCCTGGACGACCGCGACGGGGGTGTCGGGCGCCCGGCCGTGCCGCACCAGGGCGTCGGCGATGGCGCCCATCCGCTCCACGGCCATCAGCAGGACGAGGGTGCCGCGCAGCCGGCCCAGCGCCGGCCAGTCGACCAGGGAGCGCGGGTCGTCCGGCGCGAGGTGGCCGGACACGACCGCGAACTCGTGCGTGACGCCGCGGTGGGTGACCGGGATGCCGGCGGCGGCGGGGACGCTGACGGCGCTGGTGACGCCCGGCACCACCGTGACCTGGAGGCCGGCGGCCGTGAGGGCCTCGACCTCCTCCATGCCGCGCCCGAAGACGTACGGGTCGCCGCCCTTCAGCCGGACCACCGCCCGGCCGGCCCTGGCGTGCTCGATCAGCGCGGCGTTGATGGCGTCCTGGTGCATCGCCCGCCCGTAGGGGATCTTCGCGGCGTCTATCACCTCGACGTGCGGGGGCAGTTCGGTGAGCAAGTCGCGGGGCCCGAGGCGGTCGGTGATCACCACGTCCGCCTCGGCCAGCAGCCGCCGCCCGCGCACCGTGATCAGGTCGGGGTCGCCGGGGCCGCCGCCGACCAGGGCCACGCCCGGCACCCGGTGGCGCAGGCGGGGCGCGGCCAGCGTGCCCTCGCGCAGCCCTTCGACCACGGCGTCCCTGACCCGGGCCGAGCGGCGGGGATCGTTGCCGGTGAGCACGGCGACGGTCACCCCGTCGCTGTGTCCGGTGGCCGGGGTCCAGGCGGTCGCCGCCGCGGCGTCGTCGCTGCGCACGCACCACACCCGGCGCTCCTCGGCCTCGGCGGAGGCGGCGGCGTTGACCGCCGGGTCGTCGGTGGCGATCAGCGCGTACCAGGCGCCGTCGAGGTCCCCCGACCGGTATCCGCGGCGCTCCCAGGACAGCTCCCCGGCCTCGGCCATGGCCTGCACGGAGGGGGTGACCGCGGGGGCGACCAGCCGGACGTCCGCGCCTGCGGTGAGCAGCGCGGGCAGCCGCCGCTGCGCCACGCTGCCGCCGCCGAGCACGAGGACACGGCGGCCGGTGAGGCGCAGTCCAACGGGGTATGCGGGGTTCTCGGACATCGGCGCTGCGGGCTCCTCGGCGCTGGGCGGATCACGTGCCGAACGCCGCTGCGGCGCTGGAGCGGCTCGGTGGTGCAGGAGGCGGTACGGGTGGGGACGCTGGTGCTGGGGTCGCGGGGAACGTCCCCTCACTCACCTTACGGCGCGCCCGGGCGCGCGGCCCCGTCAAGGGAGCCGCGGGCGCCGGGCGGCGCCGGGGTCAGTTCTTGTCGGTGACCCCGGCGGAGTCGAACGTGGCGACCTCGCGGAGCGCCCGGGCGGCGCTCTGCACCACCGGCAGGGCGAGCAGCGCGCCCGTGCCCTCGCCCAGCCGCAGGTCGAGGTCGACCAGAGGGCGCAGGCCGAGGGCGGTGAGGGCCGCGACATGTCCGGGCTCGGCGCTGCGGTGGCCGGCGATGCACACCGAGACGGCCTCCGGCGACATGGCCCGGGCGGCCAGGGCGGCGGCGCCGGCGCTGACGCCGTCCAGGATCACCGGGACCCGGAGCGAGGCGCCGCCGAGGACGAAGCCGGTGAGCGCGGCGTGCTCCAAGCCGCCGACGGCGGCCAGGACGCCCAGCGGGTCGTCCGCCGCCGGCTGGTGCAGGCGCAGCGCGCGGCGCACCGCGTCGATCTTCCTCGCGTGCGTCTCGTCGTCGATGCCGGTGCCCCGGCCGGTGACCTCGGCGGGCTCGGCGCCTGCGAAGACCGCGATGAGGGCGGCCGAGACGGTGGTGTTGGCGATGCCCATCTCGCCCGTGAGGAGCGCCCGGTGGCCGGCCGCGACCAGGTCGCGGGCGGTCTCGATGCCGACCTCGACGGCGCGCAGCGTTTCCTGCCGGCTCATCGCGGGGCCGACGGTGAAGTCGGCGGTGCCGGCGCGCACCTTGCGCGGCATCAGGCCGGGGGTGGCGGGCAGTTCGCCGCGCACGCCGACGTCGACGACGCAGACCTCGGCGCCCACCTGGTTGGCGAAGGCGTTGCAGACCGCTCCCCCGCCGAGGAAGTTGGCCACCATCTGGCCGGTCACCTCCTGCGGCCAGGCGGTGACCCCCTGGGCGTGCACGCCGTGGTCCCCGGCGAAGACGGCGACGGCGGCGGGCTCGGGCACGGGCGGCGGACAGCTCCTGGCCAGGCCGCAGAGCTGCGCGGAGATGACCTCCAGGGCGCCCAGCGAGCCGGCGGGCTTGGTCATGCGCTTCTGCCGCTCCCACGCCTCGCCCAGCGCCTGGGCGTCCAGCGGTCGGATCTCCGCGAGCGTCTCGCTGAGCAGGTCGTGCGGCTCGGCGCCGGGCAGCGCCCGGCGGCCGTAGGACTCCTCGTGCACCACCCAGGACAGCGGGCGGCGTTGGGCCGCGCCGCCGGGCGCGGGCTCCGGCTCCTGGGGAGCCTCGTCCACGTAGCCGACGCACAGGTAGGCGACGATCTCCAGGTGGTCGGGCAGGTCGAGGACGCCGACCAGTTCGCGCTCGTCGAAGAAGCTGATCCAGCCGACGCCCAGGCCCTCGGCGCGGGCGGCGAGCCAGAGGTTCTCCACGGCGCGCGCGGCGCTGTACGGCGCCATTTGCGGCTGCGTGCGCGGGTCGTGCGCCGGCCGCCCCCCACGGGTGGGGTCGGCCGTGACCACGATGTTGACCGGGGTGTCGAGGATCGCCTCGACCTTGAGCTCCTTGAACTGCCGGGCGCGGGCCTTGGGGAGCGATCTGGCGTACGCCTCGCGCTGCCGGGCGGCCAGCTCGTGCACCGCCTGCCGGGTCTCGGGCGACCGGATGATGACGAAGTCCCAGGGCTCCGAGACGCCCACGGTGGGAGCGGTGTGGGCGGCCTCCAGGACCCGGAGCAGCACGTCGTTGGGGATGGCGTCGGGCCGGAAGCCCTCGCGCACGTCGCGGCGTTCGCGCATCAGCCGGTGCACGGCCTCGCGTTCCGCGGCGGGGAAGGCCGGGGCCGGTGACTGCCAGGCGCCGGCCTGGACCGGCACCGCGGTCAGCTGCGGGGGCGTGGGCGCGGCCTCGGGCGGCCCGGCGGACTCGCCGGGCGCGGCCGCCGGCTCGGGCGGGGTCGCCGGGGCGGCGGACGGTTCGGTGGCGGCGTCGCCGGCCTGCGGCGGGGCGACCGCTACGGGCTCGGGCGCGACCGGTGCGGAGGCGGCGGGCGCGGCGGCCGGCACCGGCTCCACGGCAACGCCCGCGGCCGGCGTGCCGTGCGCCGGTGTGGCGGTGGCGCCGGGAGCCGGGGGCGCGGGCGGCGCGGCGGCGACGGGGGTGCCGTGCGGCGGCGTCGCCGCAGGGGTCGGCTGCGGCGTGGGGGTGCCCTGCGGCGGCGTTCCGGTGGGCGCGGTGGGCTCGACGGCCGGGGTGGCGGCCTGCGTGGGCACGGCCGGCTCGGGCGTCCCGACCGGCGGCGTCTGCGTGGGCGTGCCGTGCGGCGGGGTGCCGGGGGCGACGGCCTCCGCCGGCGGCGCGCCCTCGCCGTTCGCCGGCTCCTCGGGGGTGGTGGGCGCGGGCGGTTCGGGGGCGACGGCGGCCGGCGGGGCCAGCTGCTCGGGGACCGGGGCCGGTGTGCCGTGCGCCGGTGTGCTGGTGACGGCGGGCGCCGCGGCCGCGGCGGCCACCGGGGTGCCCTGCGGCGGGGTCGCCGAGGTCACCGGCGGAACGGCGACCGGCGCGGCGGGCGTCGGGGTGCCCTGCGGCGGGGTGGCCGACGTCGCGGGCGGGGTCACGGTCGGGGTCGCGGAGGGAACGGCGGCGGCCGGCGCGGCGGGCACCGGAGTGCCCTGCGGCGGGGTCGCCGAGGTCACGGGCGGAACGGTGGACGGAACGGCGACGGCCGCCGGTGCGGCGGGCGCGGGGGTGCCCTGCGGCGGCGTCGCCGAGGCGGGCGGCGTGGCAGCGGACGGCGCCGGAACGGTCGGCGCGGCAGCCGACGGCGCGGGCGGGACGGGCGCGGGCGGGACGGGCATCCCCGCGGGAACGAGGGGCGGCGGCACCGGGATCGCGCCGGGCGCGGTGCCGGCGGGCGGCGTGGCGGACGTGGGAGCGGCACCGGCCTCGGGCCGGGCGGCGGGCTGCTCGGGCGTCGGCTGCGGGGCGGCCAGCACGCCGTCGCCCCAGGCGCCGCTGGCGGGCGGCATGAGCAGGTCCTCGTCCTCGCCGTCGCCCGGCTCCTCCGCGGGCTCGGGGAAGGGGTACGCCGGTGCCGCGACCAGGACTCCCGACTGCGCCGGCGGCGCCGGCTCTTCCGGCCGGGCTCCCGCCCGCTCCGGCTGTCCACCCTCCGGAAGCTGGCTGGTGTCCGTCATGCGTACCCCTCGCCCATCGGTTGTGCTCCTTCCAAACGGCGGGTGCGCCGCGCCCGCCGCGCCGTCACATCCCGGACATTGACGGATGAACCATCAAGTCGAGGCGCCGGCACAACGATCCATCAGCCTACCCGGGAGTGCGCCGGCCGCCGGTCAGGGGTGCGCGAGTGACCCCGGATGGTCCCTGTTTGTCACCGGGGCGTCGGCGGGCGACTGCCCACGAGCAGGAACACGACCGTTCGGCCCTGTTCGGTCCAGCCCCGGGTCTCCAGGTCCACGGACTGCAGCAGCGTGCACCGCACTTCGTAGCCCGCCTCGCCCAGCACCCGGCCCGCCGCCTCGGCCTCGTCGCGCGTCAGCGCGTGCGTCACGATGCGCAGCGGCCGGCGGTCGGCGCAGGCCACCAGCGTGCGCTGGCCCCCGCCGCCGACCCGCACCACGTCGGGCTCCGGCAGATCGTCCAGCGCCTGCGGCGCCGCGCCGTGCACGATGTGCAGCTGCAGCCCCAGCCGCCGCGCCGTCTCGTCGGCCAACGCGCAGGCGCGGGCGTCGCGGTCCACGGCGACGACCGCCGCCCCGAGCCGCGCCGCCTCCACGGCGGCGAGGCCGCCGCCGATGCCGATGTCCCACATCAGGTCCCCGACCCCGGGGCCGAGCGCCGCGAGCGCGAGGGCGCGCAACTGCGGGTCCTGCCCCGGTGGTGGTACGCCCCGGGTGCGCGCCGGCTGGTTGTACGCGGCCGGTTCGAGCCCCCAGCCGCGCGGTCCCGAGTCCCCGCCGGGCCCCGAACCGGCCAGCCAGCCGCCGGCGGGCGAGGCCGCCGGCGCGGCGCCGGCGCCGCCGACGACGATCAACACGTTGGGGTCGTTCCACCGGTACTGGGAGACGGTGTCGGAGGTGAGCACGGAGACGCGCTCCCGCTCGGTGCCCAACTCCTCGCAGATGAAGAACGTGCGGTGCACGTCGCCGAGCAGCAGGGCGATCTCGGCCGGTCCCGCGCCCGGCGCGGTGAGCACCGCCACCTTGGGGTGAGCGCGGCACACGTTGACCGCGCGCCGCAGGGTGCGCCGGCTGGCGACCACCACCCGGGCGTCGTCCCACGGCATACCGGCGCGGGCGAAGGCCGCGGAGACGGCGGAGACGGCGGGCACCACCTCGACCTCAAGGCCGTGTTCGGGGTCCCGCAGGGTGCGGACCACGCCGAAGAAGCCGGGGTCCCCGTCGGCGATGACGACGGCGGTGCCGCGGTGCGCGGCGATGCGGCGGGCGGCCAGCGAGATGCTGCCGAGCTGCACCCGCTCGGCGTGCGGCGGGATTTCGGGCAGTCCCAGGTGGCGTGGGGCTCCGGCGACGAGGGTGGCCGCCTTCAACGCCGCCCGGGCCGGGGGATCGAGGGGGGAGCCATCCCATCCGATCACCGTGACGCGGTCGGCCATGGTCTTCGGCGCTCCTGGACTCGTCGCAGGTCGAGGGACGCGATGAGCCTACCGCGCGCGGTCAGTGCCCCGGGGAGTCTTCCAGGTCCTCGGGCAGCAGACCCCAGACGATCAGATCGGTGCGGATGTCCGTCCAACCGCCGTCCTCGGTGCGCGAACGCACTATCAGGGCGTTGCGCAGGATGCCCTCGCTGACGCAGCCGATCTTCTGGGCGACCTGCTGGGACGCGGTGTTGCCGGCTGCCGTGCGCAGCTCCAGGCGCTCGAACTTCTGGTCCCGGAACAGCCACTGGGCGGTGGCCAGCACCGACTCGGCGGCGTAGCCCTCGCCTCTGGCCCAGGGGGCGACGACGTAGCCCACCTCGGCGGCCAGCGTGTGCCAGTTGGTGTTCATCAGGTGCACGCTGCCGACGAGCCGGTGGGTGAAGAACTCGGTGACGGCGAGCACGATGCCCCGGCCCTCGGTGCGTTCGGCCGGGGCGCGGCGGAGGATCCAGTCCCGCGCCTCGAGGCGGGTGTAGGGGTGCGGGACGCTGGTCCAGGCCGCCGTGAGCTCGTCGTTCATCATCTCGGCGAGCTCGGGGATGTCCGCTTCCTCGAACGGGCGCAGCACGAGCCGGTCCGTGCTGATGGTGATGTCGGGGAAGGTGGATGTCATGCGCCGCTCCCTACCTCGTTTCTGAGGGGACAGCATGCAGTATCCGGTGGCGGAGCGCAGCGTCGGGGGCCCCCCCCCCCCCCGCGGCCCCCCCGGGTGCCCGGGCCGCGGGGG
>NZ_JBDPLU010000042.1:0-30316 GCF_039871525.1 Streptomyces sp. B6B3
ACAACCGACGGCATCCGCGACCTCCCGGGGAGCGACGACACGACAGGCCACCACTCCCACGGAATCACAGACCCTATGCCTGAACAGCGAAAACGCCGTCCTCAAGTCCGGAAAGACAACAGCTACTAAGTCCTGCCTCGTCTGCGCTCTGAGCCTGATACAACTCGGCCTGTCGCCGGCGTCCTTCCTCCTCTACCTGTGTCCGTTTCGCCTTGGCCTGCCGCAACTGCTCAGAGTTTGCCTCAAGCTGGCCCTTCTGTTTGGCAAGTCGCGAAGCCTCCGTCAAGGCTTGGTTGTGGATCAGATCAGCGAAGGCCTCCACTGTGGGACCCTGAAAATGTTCGCGGGAGAAGGTGGCGGTCCTCCGATTCCGCTTCGCGTCAGCCAGGTGCAGATAGATGAACTGCGACTCGTATACCGGCCTATCCACCTCAAGCCCGGCCAGGTCCAGTTTCCACTCGACGTCGGTATCGTCCTGCTCTCCCTCAGGTGCCACCTTCACAGAGATCAGGACGTGCTCGTGCAGCCGTAAAAGCCCCAAGGAACCTCCCGACACTCGGCTCCCCCACCCTGGCCTCAGCAGAGCCTCTCGGTCGCCCTCAAGCAGCCGGATGCGCTCCTGGTGTGTCCTGAGCTGAGCAGACAACTTTCGCTTAAGCTCCGCTGTCTCGAAGCGATGTTTCTCCTCCACCCCCCGCTTCTGTCGACGAGCCTTGTGCAGGGCCTGGCGTTCCTCACTGTTCTCTCCGCCGAAGGCGTAGCGCCACTCGCTCACACGGCATGGGTATAGCACCCACTGTCGCGCCAGGCCTGAGACGGCGAGCAGCAGTAACAGCAGCAGTACAGTCACGAAGTCCAAGACACTCTCCCTGCCAGACATCGACGGCAGCAGTGTCCCAGGGACACCGGCACCAGGGCAGTGCGAACGGGTGTCCTGGTATGCCGCAGTGTCGAGAAACGATCGTCAGCAGGGCGCTCCTGGAGATCTTCCTCGCCTGCGCGAGGTTGTTCAGCACTCGGGACCGCACGTCCGACCCCCTGGGCCGATGCCGCCGGAGAGAACAACGGGCTGTGATGGGGGCAACCACGGAGCCAGCAGTTGGTCCAACTCGACGACGACTCCGCCCAAGGGCTGGCAGCCGGCTGGCCGTCGGCCCCAGTTTGATGCAGGGGAGTGAGTGACCATGCCTAGGCCGCGCTACCAGCCTCGACTGACAGGCGGAGGGCCCACGTGGGACCAACGGTCTCCAAGACAGCAAAACGCCCCGCCCACCGGTGCTGCGCCGGAAGCTGACGTCCTGATGGCGCTCGACGAAGCGATGGTCAGCCTCCAGATCGCTCTCCAAGCGCGCGACTTATCGCGCGCACGCGCAGCTCGCCGGAAGGCATGGGGCTACGTCGAACTTCTTCCAGCGGGGAAGACGTGGCGGCAGCGCCGCGCGCTCGGCCGCTACAAGGCCCGGCTGCGAGAAGCAGAGAGGGCTCAGCGTCGGGGGCTACCCGACGGCGTGAGGGAACGCTAGGTGCTCCCACGTCCCTGGTTCAGCTACGCGTCGGGGGCGCAGTCACACCAGCGCGCGTGTTGTCTCCCGGCTGCTCCAGCGGAACGTGGTCCCGAGCGCCCGGCAAAGCCGCGTGCGTTCCATGCTTCTCGCGTCGGTGGCGACGCTCGTAGGCGCGGAGCTCACGCACGTCGAACGGTGTCATCTCCGCCAGGTCATCAACGGACGGAAACGCCTCCAGCGCCCGGGTCACCGCTTCGGCCATCGCGGCCTGAGCGGCCCGCAGCCGCTCGGCGGCGCTATCCAAGTCGTTCAACGCCGCCGCCTCGGCTTGTTGGCGGCGCCTCACCTCCTGGCGCTCCTGTTCCTGTCGCTTACGCAGGCGTCGACGCCGTTCTTGCATCTCCTGGTCGTGTCGCGTTGCCATAGCGCACAGGTTGCCCCGGCCATAAACGTTCGGAAATGCGATCCGGTCACGCCGCGCCGAATGTGGCACCTGCGGGTTACCTCGCATGCACCAGTCTGAGCGAACAGCCGATGACGGTTAAGCACCTGTCACCATCATCCTGGCCACCTATGACGTCGAGACAGACACCGAGACGACTCCACCACAGCAGCCAGCAGAGCCATCTCAGATGCTCAGCCTTTTCAAGATCATCTTCAGGCACACCGTTTGCACTCCGGCCCGGTAGCGTCCTGACGTCGTAAAGTCACTTGGTGTGATCAGGTGTGTCTGGCGCGCAGCGGCTCCGCCCAAGGCCGGGTGGTGAGCCATGATCACTCTGCACCCGATCAGCGCCGGTTCGGGCATCGACTATCTGCTCCGGACCGTGCTCAGCGGTGATGTGACGCTGGGTCGGCACGAGGCCACCGCCTACTGGTCCTCGGGTGGGGACACGCCCGGCGAGTGGGTCGGGACCCAGGCCGCCGCGCTCGGACTCGGTGGCCAGGTCGCCCAGGAGCAGGCCGACGCGTTGTTCAAGGACGGCGTCGATCCGGTCACCGGCCGGCCGCTGGGGAGGGCCTGGCCGCGCTACCCCACCGCCGACGAGCACCTGGCCGTGCTGCTGGCGGCCGAGCCGAGCGCCTCCCCCGCCCGGCGGGAACAGCTCCGCGCCCAGGCGCAGCAGGTCGGCAACCGTACCGCGCGCTCCGGCTGGGAGATGGTCTTCTCCCCCGTCAAGAGCTTCGCGATCCTCTGGGGCACCGCCGACGACGCTACCCGGGCCCGCCTTGAGGAGGTCGAGCGCGCGGCGTTCCGTACCGTCTTCTGCCGGCTGGAGCGGGAGGCGTGCTGGACGCGGAGCGGTCCGGGCGGGGTGGTGCAGGTACGCGGGGAGGGGTTGATCGCCGCCGCGTTCGAGCACCGTTCGAGCCGGGCCGGCGATCCGGACTGGCACCGCCACATCGCGATCTCGGGCAAGGTGCGCACCGCCGACGGCCGATGGCTGGCGCTCGATGCTCGGCACCTGCACCGGCTGGCCGTTTCCCTGTCGGCGCAGTACACGGCCGAGGTGGAGCGCGGGATGTACGAGGCGTTCGGCGTTCTGGCCGCGCCGCGTATGGACTCCATCCGTCCGGACAAGCGGCCCGTGCGCGAGTTCCTCGGCGTCCCCGACGCCGCGATCCGCGGCTTCTCCGCGCGCCGAGCGCAGACCGAGCGGAACCTCGCCGCGCTGCTGTCGGAGTTCCGGGAGCTCAACGGGCGGGAGCCGACCCGGGCCGAGGAGTACGACCTGGCCCAACGCGCGACGCTCACCGCCCGCCCCGACAAGCACGCACTCGACGCGGAGGACGAACGCCGGCAGTGGCGGGCTCGCGCGAAGACCCTCGGCATCCGTAGCCCGAAACGCCTGCTGGCACGCGCCCGCCGCGCCTCCCGAGGCGCGCCACCGGCCCCGCACCCGCTGTCCGAGGTCGTCGCCCGCGTCCTGGAAACGCTCGAAGGCGACCGCGAGACCTGGACGCGGGCGAACGTCGAGGCCGAGGCGTACCGGCAGCTCGTCGCGGCTGGCTGGCACCTCCACACCGGCTGGCCGGAGTGCGCCGAACGCGTCGTGCGGGAGGTGCTGGACCCGTCCCGGTGCGAGTTGGTGACGGCGCCGGAGCCGGTTCCCGTGCCGGACCGTTACCGCCGCGAGGACGGGACGCCCGTCTTCGTTCCGTACGGCTCCGCCCGCTACACCAGCCACGGCCTGAAGGCGAAGGAGGCCGACCTCGTCGAGGCGGCGAAACGGCCGGCGCCGGTCGTTCGGCTGACGCCGAGCCAGGTCGACGCCGCGCTCCCGGCGGGCGACGAACGCCGCGGCTTCGTGCCGTCCGCCGAGCAGCGGGGCATCGTGCACGCCGTGTTCACCGGCGCCACTCGCGTCCAGGCAATCACCGGCCGGGCCGGCACCGGGAAGACCACGATCATGGCGCTGGTGCGCGAGGTCGCCGACGCGCACGGCCTCCCCGTGCTCGGCCTGGCCACCGGTCAGGTCCAGGCGGACAACCTCGCCGAGCAGGCCGGCATCCGCGCCGAGAACCTCGCTCGTTGGCGCTTCATGTCCGAGACCTACGCGCCCGGCAGCCCGGAGTGGACCCTCCCGCCGAACGCCGTCGTGATCGTCGACGAGGCCGGCCAGACGGACACCGGCGCCCTGCACGCCCTCCTCCGCCAGGTCGAGGCCGCCGGCGGACGGATGCTGCCGGTCGGCGACCCGCGCCAGCTCGGCGCGCCCGGCGCCGGCGGCGCGCTGGACCTCATCGCCAGCGATGCCGGCAGCCTCCGGCTCACCGAGATGCGCCGTTTCCGCAACGCGGACGGCACGCCCCGCCGGTGGGAGGTCGAGGCCGCCGCGGCCGTCTCCCATGGCGACGCCGACACGTCGTGGCAGGCGTACGCCACCCGTGGACGCCTGCACGAGGGAACGCTCGACGCGATGCTGCATCAGGCGTACGAGGCGTGGCACGCGGACACCGCCGAGGGCCTGACGAGCATCCTCATCGCGCCCACCAACGCCCTGGTCGCCCAGCTCTCGCACACCGCTCGCTCCGCACGCGTCGCGGCCGGCCTGGTCGACGACGCGACGACCGTCGAGCTGGCCGATGGCAACCGTGCCGGCGCCGGCGACCAGATCGTCACCCGCGTCAACGACCGTCGCCTGACGTGCACCAACCGTCCCCAGCAGTACGTCAGGAACGGCGACGTCTGGACTGTCCTTGCCGTCACCTCGGCCGGCGACCTCTGCGTCCGGCACGGCCGCACAGGCGGTCGCCTCACCCTCCCGCGCCCGTACTGCGCAGGCGCCGCCGAGCTCGGCTACGCCCTCACCCACACCCGCGCCCAGGGGGTGACCGTGCACACCGGCCACGCGCTGATCGTCCCGGGCATGGACCGCAACGGCGCCTACCCCGCCCTCACCCGCGGGGCCCTGGAGAACCACGCCTACCTCGTCTGCCGCGACCAGCTCAACCTCGAAACCGGCGAGCCGGCCCCAGACCGCACCGGCCGGCAGCTGTGGGCCGCAGTAGTCTCCAGGGACGGCACCCAGCTCTCGGCCACCGCCCGCCAGCGCGCCGCGTTCGACGAGGCCGAGTCGCTGCGCACCCACGAGCCACGGCTCCGACAGGTCCTGCGCGACATCGCCGAAGCCGACAGCATCAACGCCATCGCGGACATCCTCGGCCCCCGCGCCGCCCGCCAACTCTCCGCCGCACCCGCCTGGCCGGCGCTGCGCGACCAACTCCTCCGCCTCGCCGACAACGGCATCGACACCGACCGCCTGCTGAAGACCACGTACACCCAGCGCCTCATCCCCACGGTCGACGACCAGCCCTCCCACGACGCCGCCGCGATCCTCCACGCCCGCAACCGCCGCGCCCTCGACCCGAACGAAGGCGGCAACCCCGACGCCTTCCGCCTCGCTCTCAACGCCGCGCGCCCGGACACCGCACACACCTACGAGACGACCCCCACCGCCGACTCGAACGACCTCCTGTCGACCCTCGGCCTCCACCTCCCCACGCCCGACACCACCGACGACCGCCTCACCTACGCCCACGCCCTGGCCCACCAGCTCACCGAACGCGCCACCGCCCTCGCCGAGACGGCCCAGCACCAGGCCCGCACCGGCGACGGCTGGCCCGCGGCCTACGGCCCCGAGCCGCAGCACATCCCCAACGCCGTGGCCTGGCGCGACCGCCTCACCGCCGCAGCCGCCTACCGCGACCTGTCCGGCTACCAGGGCACCGACCCCACCGGCCCCGCACCACCCCCCGAACACAGCCACCACCGCGCCCTCTGGCGCACAGCCCAACAGGTCGACGAACCACCACCCATCCACGCCGCCCGACTCGCCACCGAAGCCCCGCCCTGGCTCACCACCCTCGGCCCCCGCCCGGCACCCGGCGACCGACTACGCCCCCTCTGGGACAACACCGCCCACACCATCACCGTCTACCGCAGCCTCTGGGACCACGGCGCCGAACACGCGCCCATCGGCGACCGGCCGACCGAACCCGTACAAGCCGCCGACCACGCCGCCGCATCCCAGGCCATCGCGCGCTGGCGGCTGGCCGCGAACAGCAGCCGACGCGACGCCGCCCATCAGCACCCGCACCTCCACCGCCCGGATCTGCGGGAGGCAGCGCACCTTCGGGAGACCGATCCATCCCCGGCACCCGCCGGTCGCGCACAGCGAGACCTCGACGACCGCCTCACGTCCGCCTACGGCCCGACGGCCAGCCCTGGCAGACGTCGGCACCCGACACACCTCGCCCAGGCACCCGGTCGAGCAAGCATCCCCGAGGTCTGATCCAGCGCCTCAGAGCTCGTAACACGATCATGAGCCGTTTCCAACTTGGCTGAGTAGCAGATTGGTTGGCGTGGGAGTGGCGCAGTGCCGGGCGGCAATGCCCTTGTGTTCGCGCCAGCGGGGCAGGCGCCCACGTCGGCCCCTCCCCCGCGCACTCCTCGCACCGCGTCACCGACCTTTCCTTCCGGGCCGCCGTCGGCCTCCAAGGCCATGCCGGGCTCGAATGGGACCTGCTCGGCTGCGACGACGCCGAGCTCAGGTCGGTCCGCGCGTACGGGGCGCTCTACCGCGAGCTTCGCGACCTCCTGCACAGCGGTACCGTGATCCACCCCGACGACGTCGACCCCGCGTTGCGGGTGCGCGGCGTCGTCGCTCATGATCGATCACAAGCCCTGTGGACCGTCGCGGCGGTCGCCCAGCCCGAGGAGTCCCTCGCTGACCGGTTGCGGCTGCCCGGGCTCGACCCCGACCGCCGCTACACGGTGCAGGTGCGGAACGACGTCGGCGCACCACGGACCGAGTGGGCGCCCCGAGCTGGCTGAGCGCCACCGCACCACTCGTGCTCTCAGGCCGGCTGCTCGCCGAGGTGGGTCTCCAGCTCCCCACCCTGCTGCTGTGCAGGCCCCGGTCTTCCACCTCACCGCCGTCGTGTGACGACGGCACCCGGACCTCCTACCAGGTCCGGGTGCCGCCCAGGCCGTTCGCCGATGCCGTCAGCCCGAGGTAGGGCCTGTCCTCCGACATCAGGGCACCACCACTTCGAGGCGAACGTCGGTCAGTTCCTCTCGCAGGTCGCGGGCCGGGCTGAGGTTGAAGACGGGAACTCCGTCCCTGCCGAAGTGGACTCGGTGCATCGCGGACGAGACCACATCGTGACCCACGGGCGAGGCGACCGCGTGGTAGCAGATCCAGGTGTTGCCGTCGTAGTCGGTGAAGAGGGAGTTGTGCCCGGCACCATAGAGCCCTTCCACCGACTGGTAGTTCAGGACCGGCGTGATCGCCTTGGACCATGCGGAGGCAGCCAGGTAGTCACCGCCTCGGGGAATACTCAGCATCCCGATGGAGTAGGTGTAGCCTCTGGCCGCTCCACCGGAGTACGTGATGTACACGGTCTCGTCGGTCAGGAACGGGTACGGGCCTTCGTTGTTGATCGTCCCCTGCACGTTCTCCCAGCCGTACAGCGGGCGCGTCAGCAACACCGGTTCACTGATGAGACGAGTGGGATCAGCCACGGTCGTCTCCGCGATGTAGACCATGCTGCCCGAGTCCATCGGCGAGTCCAGACCTGTCCGGAATGACCAGACGAGGAAGCACCTCTCGTCAGCCTTGAAGTAGGTCATGTCCAGCGTGATGCTGCCACTCTCGGCCAAGTAGGAGCCGTCGGCCTTCCGGACCCGTACGGGGGTCTCCCAACTGTCGGCCTGCATGATGTCGTGACCCTTCTTGAGTCGCATCATGTGGCACTGTGGCCCCCACTCGGTGCCGCTGACAGCGAACAAGATATAGAGGTCGTTGCCGATCTGGTGGAACTCAGGGGCCCAGAAGGTCTGCACGAAGCCCTTGCTCTCGTCCGCGTCGAGGATCACCTGCTCGCGGAACCCGTCGTCGAACAAGCCGTTGATCGTCTCGGACTCTCGGACGTAGAGGCCGATGTCGTCCACGTTGTCGTTGGTCGCGATGTAGTAGTACTTCCCTTCCCAGGGCAGAATCACCGGGTCCGCGTACCCGCGCGCCAATGGGAAGGGGTGAACGGGAGTCTGCACCGTGCCGGAGACTCGGTAGGTTCCCGGCGCCGAGAAGTCCACTGCACTGGTGTCCCAGGCGACAGACTTGTCGGCCGTGGAGCCGTCGGAGTAGACGGCTGTCGCCTTCACCGCGGCCAGTTCCGACAGGGAGGACGCGACGACAGTCCTGGGGACGCGGGTTTCCGTATGCGCCAGGGGCGTCCACCGGTCCCGAACGGCTTGCGCGATTGACGGTTCCACCGCGAGCAGGTTCCCCGGGTTGATGTCCGTCAGGTTGCAGGGGTCCGCAACCTGCGGGAACCGGGATGCCGGCCGAGGCCCCTTTGATCCTCCTCCTGCGAGGTCGACAACCTGGTTCACATACATGTTTCCCTCAGCGTCTCGCCACAGAAGCTCGTACGCGCCGACCGCCTCGTCGTACTGACACGCGACGGCATCGACATGCAGGGAGTTGTGCAACCGAAGGAGCCCTCGGGATCGGAACTCCGTCAGATCGGTCGACGTCCACACCAGGACACAGCCACGGCTTTCCTCGTCCTGTGCTCCCCGGGGTGCGACACGGACGGCGACCAGCCCGAACCCGCCTTCTCTCGTGCGGAACAGGAAGGGGTTCTTGGCGCCCTTCTCCAGGATCGTGTTGTGCTCGCTCACCGTGGCTTCGGGAAACAGGATCCCGTAGTTCTGGTTGAGCGGCTCAAACGGTGCTCCGTCTTCGCTCAACGCGAGGTGGATGCTGTTGCTCAGCGAGTCCGTGTACTCGTCGAGCGGTGTTCGGGTGTAGACGAGAACTCTGTCTTCCATGACGTACCTGTGCCGTTCAGTGTCTGGCGTTGATGAATGGTCTCTGGATCCGACGACGGTTTTGGACGACGGGCGATGTGTAGTCGGTGAACAACCCTATGGGCTCGTAACACGATCTTGTGATGGGGTGCTGGTGGGCGTGTCCGGCGTGGCCGTTTGGTCGTTCGTGAGGGTGTGAGCAACAGGCCGTGGATCGTGGACGACGGGTTGTGGGCGGTGATCGAGCCGCTGTTACCCGCGTGGCCGCAGCGGTCGCCGGGGCCGCGACCGGTGGATGACCGCCGGTGTCTGCAGGGCATCCTGTTCGTGCTGTACACCGGCATCACCTGGCAGCAGCTGCCGCTGGAGCTCCGGCTCCGGCTCCGGCTCCGGCCAGACGTGCTGGCGGCTGGGCCGATGGCACCAGGCCGGGGTCTTCGACCAGCTGCACCGCATCCCGCTGGCCGAACGCAACGCCGCCGGCGAGATCGACTGGTCGCGGGCCTGCGTGGACGCCTCCCACGTGAAGGCGAAAAAGGGGACGAGGCGACCGGCCCGTCGCCGGTCAACCGGGGCAAGACGGGCAGCAAGCACCACCTGATCAGCGACGGGAACGGCGCCCCGTTCAAAGTCATACCACCGCCGCCAACGTCAACGACGTCACCCAGACCCCGGGCCTGGTCGACGGCATTCCCCCCGTGGCCGGCCGCCCCGGCCGTCCCCGCAGGCGCCGCCGACGCGCTGCTCGGCGACAACGGCTACGACAGCAACCCCAACCGCCGCGAACTGCGCAAGCATGGGATCCTGCCCGTCATCCCCCGCAAGGGCAGCCCGGACATCCGGGACCTCGCCACGCTCCGCTACGTCATCGAGCAGACCGCCGGGGGCGTTGGCGGTCGCGCCGGAGATCGGGGTGCAGTTCTACGCCGACAATCCCAACAATCCCTCGCAGTGCCGTGGCGCGACGGGCCAGCAGTGGGCCGCCGCGCCGGGGTGGTCCTCGCCGATTCTCATCGACACCGACCAGCGCAACCAGGGGTGTCAGCTGGCGTTCGGCGTGTACGACGGGGACGGGAGCGTCGCGGGGCTGTCGCTCTCCTACACCTGGCAGGCCAGTCACGGCGGCAACGGGGCGACGCAGTGCGGGAACCAGGGCACGCACCAGGCGCCGGTGAACCAGTTCCGGGCGTTCGGGCCGCTGCTGGGGGCCGACACCGACCAGCGGGAGGGCTGGTGCAACCTCACCTTCTCCGTGTCCGGCCGCTCGGACGTCGTCGTCGACGTGCAGTGGTTCCCGGAGTTCGAGAACAACGGGCAGTGCCAGGGCTACGTCCCGCAGGGCCAGTACCGCACGGCCTACCCGAACGGCCCGCTGACCATCGGGGTCGACACCGACAGCCGCAACGGCGGCTGCTGGCTCTCACTGCGCCTTCGCCAGGCGTGACCCGACACGGCCGGTGACCGGGCGCCCGGGACGGCACACGCCGCCCCGGACGCTCACGTTTCCTTGGACGCGCCGTGTTCCGAACCCACGAGCCGGGTTGTCCACAGCGGCATCCCGACATCCGCGCCTCTACCGCCGAGGCATGGCACTATGCCGTCAAACCGATTCCTAAACACCTGGAAACGCGCCATGGCGGCTCCCACCACATTGAATGATCTGCATTCCATCCTCCAAGGCTCTCCTCCTCTCGACGTGCTGAACGCCAGTTGGGAGGCATTCGACCTAGGACAGCGCGCTGCCGACGGCGTTGTATGGGAGGAGGAATTCGACGAGATCCGCGCTCTCTCGGCAGCACAAACCTGCACCGCGGGACGGGCGTTGCTCCCACTCCCCAGAAGCGGCCAACCCCTTCCTCTCCCCGGAACACCTGAGGAGAGCATCAACGAGTGCGCGGCCCTTCTACGACAAGTCCATCGAGCTCTCCGCTCACTCCCACTGGGACATGCCGGCGCGGAGTTCCTCCGGCCGGACGACCTCAACGAAGTAGCGGAGCTGGCCCACGAGGCCGCCGAGATGCTCGACTCACTGCGGGCTGGCTGACCATGCCCCTGACGCTCGGCGCCGCGTTCGACGCCTCAGCCTCAGCGCTCCGCGCCGCGGCATCAGCGCTACCTCAATCCCTCCCGCCGGAGGAGACACTCGCACTGCTGTCCCAGGTACACGACTTCTTCCAGTCCCTGCGTGCCTACCCGGACCACGTCGCCCGCATGGCGGCTCAGGTCCCGGGGTCGCGCACGGTGCTGGGTCGGCGGCTGGCACCCCTCAGGAGCAACTTCGCCATCGCCGAACAGCACCTGGCCCGAGCCTTGCAACGGTGCGAAGCCAACGGCATCGCCACCGGCCGACCCGAGCCGCATCTGGAGCAGGCACGGGTGCACCTGGGTGTCTCCCGCGACCTGTTGAACGGTCACCGCGGCCCGGACAACACCCCGCGCAGCCCGTACCTGTACCTCCTGGGCGCCGCCGACGCACAGAACTACGTCTTCACCCGCATCACCGAGCTCGCCTGGCACACCGGCGGCTTGGTCCAACAGCTGGCACCCCACGCCGGGAGCGCAGAGACCACCGCCGACCTCCGGCTGGCCCAGGAGGCGATGCACCAAGCCGTCATCCTCGGCCGGCAGAGCGCATCCCCCACTCTGTGGGAGTTCTGCGAGCTGCCCCTCGTCGCCGCCCCACGGAACACACAGCCCGAGCGGGCGACCTTGCTGGAGCGTATGGCCGAGGACTGCGACCGCATCCTGCTCAGCACCTTCCAGGTCGTCAACGAGACGGAAGCACCGCTCAGCGGCTCGGACCTCCAGCAGATCGCCCGATACTTCACCCTCGGCCACCTCCTGACCGGGCGAACCCTGATCCACCTCTCGCAGGACCGGCCCTCCGCGAACCAAGAACACCTGCGGCAGACCGCCAACGACCTCCGCGACGCGGCCAAGCAGTGGCAGGCCCTCGCCCAGTCCTTCCACCGGATCGTCGATCTCTCCGACCCCCGAGAGCACCCGGCGCTCCCCCGCTTCAGCTACACGGACGTCCACACCGGCCGGGCGAACCCGATGCCCAAGACGCAACCACACCGGGTAACCGTCGCAGCCGCCGACATCAGCCTCCGCATCGGCCAACTCCTCTACGGAGACCAGTGGCAGCCCACGACCCGCGCACCCCAGCCACGCCCCACCGCCGACATCGCCCCCGACGCCGAAGGTCTCCGAACCGTCGTCGTCAACCTCCACCGGTCCCTGGCAACAGCCCACTACCTCGCCGACGCCGGCCCGTACCTCCTCGGCCGCATCCAGCACAACCTCGTCACCGACGCCCCCGAGCACCGCCCCGTCAAGCTCGGCAGCACCCTCCGCTGGTACGCCCTCCCCGCCCACCAGCTCGACGAGCTGTGCAACACCTTTCACACCATCGCCACCGCGGCAGGTCGAGCCAACGAAACGCTCACCACCAGCGCCCGCTCCCTCGGCGCCGACCTCCCCCGCGCCCACCTCGACACCGCCACCCGCAAGGCCATCCCCCTCGCGCTACCGCTGGAACGCCCCCTCCCCCGAATCCCCGGCATCAACGCCCCTGCCGCCAGTAGACGTGCCCCCTCCTGGGCTCTTCAGACCCGCAGGTCTCCTGGCCTCCGGGGCCTCGACGACCAGCTCCGAGTCGTCTACACCCGCTCCGGGCGTATGCCAGTTCAGCCATCGGCATCAAGGCCCAGCCACAGAGCTCCCGGCATCTCCTGAGCATCGCCTCGTCATTCCGTGAGTTTCCCCTTATGCGGCCGGAGCCGCGATCTCTAAATGCTCTCATCGGTTTGTCCATTGCTCTTCCATCCCCCTGCCGATGGTGAGGGGTGGCCGGACTAGCCGGAAGTTGCTGGCCAGTGAGAGAGACGGCACGTGACGGGTGGCCGGTGATCGGCTACCGAAGACCGAAGACAATCCGAACCAGCGTCTGCGAGCACTCCGGTCGATTCGGGGTCCGCCACACCCGTTTCTCTATCGCGCAGAAGCAGCAGAAAGCCTTCTCGGTCCCGCCTGTTGTCTCATCACTCAAACGACTCATCGTGGCAACCGTTGTTGCTAACCATTGCCAGAGCGACCCTAACGATCTTGCCATGGAGCGACAACTCGTGATCGAAAGGCTGTCCGGGCTGCTTCATGCGCAGATTGACTCACGCGCTGCACAAGTTGTCCAGTTTTCACGCTGCCGGCCGCCCAACGCGATGCATAGCATGACGGCTGCTCAATAGTCCACTCCAAGAGGTGTCCTGAGCTTGAAACTGTACTGCTGGACCTGCGACAGCGACGAAACGCACCGCAACCTCACCGATGCCGAGAGTACTTGGCTCAAGAATCGCTTAGGCCGGAAGTTCGTCAATGAGTTCTTCATGTGTGAGGCATCAGGTTGCCGCAATCTCCGGACTGGCCTAAACAAGAAGCCCTTTGACGTCCCTATCCGGGTTCCCGTGGACTGACCGTACACGTGGCGACAGGCGGCCGACACGGCCGCGGTGCCCGGGCGCGACGAGTACCCGCCGGGAGACGCTCCGCCCTCCCGGCGGGCCCGGGTAGACGTCGATCGCATCGCGTGCTCAATCGCCTGGGTGAAGCCATTCAGAGCTGATCTTCTCGTTGTTCCGCAGCGCCTGCCGCCCGGGTGCTACGGAGGTTCGGCAGCCTGTCTCGCCACAGGTGCCGCTCGCCGGTGTCTTCGAGGCCGCCTTGACGCCTCACTCCGAGTCGATTGTTCCAGCCCGAGATTGATCTCCTATTCTCTGCGTTCGATATTCCTGTTGAGCCAGCGAAAGAGCCGACCAGTATTATTCTCAGCCGCAACAATACGCCCGTCGGCCAAGAATGCTGTAGCACAGTCGGTGGCAATAAGCACAAGTTGACATCCATCACTAGATTGCGCCACGAGACGAGTTTCAATCAGTTCCGACCAGAAGCGGTCGAGATCTTCAACTCCTTGCGCTCTAAGAAATGAAATCAACGAGCCGTCATCGAACCTGACAGTCTTACCTTGGCAGAGCCCATTGATAACTACCCATTGCAGGTTCGATAGAAAACTTGGTTCCCAATCCTCAACATCCCCCAACCTTCTCAGCGAGGCCGCCGTGTCGTTGACGAATCGATAGTGCCAGCCCACCTGACCACCTTCGCCCTTGCCTGCCTTGGCCAGAAGAAATGCATGCGGCACTTCCAGCTCAAGGTCCTCACCCCAGGGATCGCCGATGTCGTATAGCCGATCGAGCCGCGTCCATATCGCTTCCAGAATCATTAGTATGGGGTTCACGGGAGTCGATAAATAGAATGGCCACCAATCGTCATCGACTAGCGGGGCAGAAAAGGGTTGACCGTTCGCCTTGAGGAGCGAATACCTGCCTGAAACTATCAGCTGGGGAACGTTTCCGACCCCAAACCCCTTCACGCCGATATTCGCCGCGAAGTATTCATAGAGAGCCTTGCGAAACCCGTGTTCAGATTTTAATCCATGATAGCCGATAATGATCCGCAGTGGACTAAAATGCTCCATTACGAGCGTATGGAAGAGCATCTCAAGGTGAAACGGAAGAGATTGAAGTTCATCATAGTTAGGCGCGATTCTGCCCGTCGTCTCTGCGTACACACGTTGGGCAGACTGAATGTCTGTCGTCTCGCCTCCTCGGCTTTTGAAAGTTTGACTGTACGAGTGGTCGATATCTTTGATCTCATTCAGATGCCGAATTGCCTCTGCCAGTTGGGCAGAATAAAGCGTCTTCTTGACCTCAAATACCGCAACAACTTTCTCGATATGCCAAATGAAATGATCCGCGCAAGGGATTGATACACCTTCGCCACGGACTACCATACAGTCAATTTGGCCTGACCTATTCCCCAGTCCGTCAGTTATAAAACCAGAAACCAATCTCAAATCAAGCCCTGGAGGTATAGCGCGTGCTAATAGATGAACAAGAAAGACCTTCGTACATATCGCCTATCGTTGGCCCGTGTGTGATATCTGTGGTGTCCAGAACTTCGCGCTCCTTCTCCATGAGTTTGAGAATAAAATCGGCGACGGTTCTGATCATCTCCGCCCCTCTCTCAAGATGACAGCCCATCTCCAGTGCTTCTGGAGCTATCCCGACCACAGACAACGGCCATGGAGAGCCATGACGGTTGCGAGTCAACAAGTTAGACATCGTAGCCCGCACGAGGTTGTACGAATTCTTCGGAGGCCTGTGTCAACAGGTTCGACCCCATCTGATCTCTGGAGCTTGTGTTGACGACTAGGGTGGCGTTGCTTATCTGCGTCCAGTCTCGGTAGGCGCGACTCTGAGCTCTTGTACGCCGTCGCGAAGCAGAACCTCTGCCTCCCGCCCGGAGCCAGAGGGCGGTCACTGCTGGCCGGACACTGGGACGTCGGAGCGGTCACTGATGGCCAGGTTCGCTGTCTCGGAGGTGTAGCGCGCGGGTAGGGCGTCGTGGTTGCCGCGTAGGCAGGGGGGGTTGGGGCCGAGGGTGGTGGTGAGGCGGCGGTGGAAGATTTCTAGGTCGTCGTGCCAGCGGGGGATGTAAGCGGCGGTGGAGGCCGTGTAGACGTCGATGCGGGTGAAGGCCAGGGCCGCGAGTTCGTGGGCGATGTTGGGGTGGTCCGGCCAGCAGGCGGGGATGACCTGCGTTTCGTGCCAGCCGTAGGTGTGGTTGAGCCAGTAGGCGACCTGGTCGAGCCATTCCCATACGGCCGTGGCCACGGGGTCGAGGAGGGAGCACAGATCCCAGGGGTGCGGGGCAGTCGGGTCCGGGTTGTCGAGCCGGATGACGTCCGGGAGGGGTGGCCAGGGGAGGAGGCGTGTGGTCATGGGGTGGGGCGGCCGGTTTGCCAGGTGGTGTGGTGGCGTTGGTGGGTGAGGCGGCGTTGTTCTTGGTGGTGGGTGCGGGTGTCGTCGGCGTGTGTGCGGATGGTGGCGATGTCTGCAGAGATCTGGGGCCAGTCGGGGTGGGCGGTGAGCGGGGGGAGTTCGACGAGGATGGGTGGGAGGTTGCCGGCGAGGAGGAGGGCCTGGCCAGTGGCGATGTCGAGGTGCTGGATGTCGTGGGCGCGGAGGACGGGTTCGCGGTCGTGGGAGACGGAGCGGCTGCTGCCGGTGGGGCGGGTGCGGCGCGGGGCTCGGTTGATGGTGGCGGAGGTCTTGAGGATCTCGGTCGTGCCGCAGAGTTCCTGGAGGTCCTTGAGGAGGGCGACGTCGTGGGAGCCGCCGAGGACGAGGGTGTTGTTGGTGATGGCCGCGAGTTCCTTGGCGACGTCGCGGCCGAAGCGGGATTCGGCTGAGGCCCAGCCCTGGACGAGGTAGATCACGCACAGCCCGCGGCCTCGGCCGTCGGCGACGCGTTGGCGGAGGGAGGGCAGGGGCGCGATGTTGGGTGCCTCGTCGAGGGCGACGACCAGGGGTGGGTCGAGGCGACGGTGGGGCTTGGTGACGGCGAGGTGTTCGGCGCGGTCGAGGACGTCCTCGGTGATGGCGGTGACGAGGGGCGAGATCGTGGAGTGGGCACTGTCTTTGCCGAGGAGGTAGAGGGTGCCGTTCGCGTCGAGGAGGGCCTCGATGTCGGTGGCCTGGTCGGGTGGGACGTCGACGGCGTCGATGACGGGTTGGTGGGCGAAGGCAGCCAGGGCGTTGGCGAGGGTGGAGCGGGTGTTGCCGACGGCTCGGTCGTCGCCGGTGGTGGCGTCCAGCAGGCTCTCGGCCCATCCCGGGCCGGCGCCCGGGTGGTGGTGGAGGATCTGGCGCGGCGCGGGGTCCTCGGGTCGTTTCGCCCAGCGGAGGACCTCGCGCCAGGAGGCGCCGTCGAGGGCGGCGGCGTGGATCAGGCAGGAGAGCCAGGTGCCGGCGAGGTGGCGGTAGTGGGCGGCGCCTTCGTCGGTTCGGCCGGATCCGGAGGCGGTTGCGCGGGAGCCGGCGATGAAGGCTCGGCCGCGGAGTTCGGCGGTGAGGGTGTCCTCCGCGCCGTGGATGGGTGACCAGCGCAACGGCTCCTGGCCGGGGACGAGTTCCTGCGGGTCGAGGGTGACGACCGGACCGCGTCGGCGGCGGGCGCTGAGAGTGAGTTCGATCAGGTCGGGCTTGGTGGACGTGGCGAGGGTCGGTCCCGGGACGTCGCGGAGCAGGCGGGCGAGGAAGCGGAACGTCTTGCCCGAGCCCATGGGGCCGATGACGCGGAGGGCCTGGTCGTACGGCGAGTACAGGGGTGTCCGGTCGCAGGCGGGGTGGGTGGCGTTGCCGAGGAAGTAGCCGTACGAGGTTGGGGACGAGTCGTCGGTGAGGCTGGGGCGGACCTGGGTGCCGGCGTGGCGGACGGCGGCCTCAGATAGGTGGGTGCGGAGTTGGTCGGGGCTGGCGAAGCCGGCGTGGGGGGTGGCCGGGGTGACGCCCGGGCGGGGATGCCGGTGAAGGGTTCCGCGGAGGTAGGCGAGGGCGCAGGTCAGGGTGAAGGCGAGGAGGATCAGCGCGATCGTCGAGGCTGGAGGGAGGGGGAGGTGGGTCATTGGGTTCCCGGTCGGCGGGTGGTGGTCATGGCCTGGTCGGTGTTGGTGATCTCGACTTCGAGCGGCGTTCGTAGGTGCTGGACCATGCGGGCCGGCTCGTGGCCGATGCGCAGCACGTGGACGCCCTGGGCGAGCGCGGCGAGTTGGGTGTTGAGCGTGTGCGGCAGCCGGAACTGGCGTAGCGCCTGGGTCGCGTCGTCCTCGCGGGACTGCCGGTAGACGTGGACGATGCCGGCCTCCCGGACCAGGGCCATGGCGTCGGAGTCCTCGCGGATGTCGCTGAGGTGGTGGACGACGGTGACGAACGACAGCCCGATGCCGCGTCCGCGTTTGGCCAGCGAGCGGAGGACGGAGGCCACCTTGTCCAGGCGGGCAGTGTGGTAGCCCTCCTCGAGGATGATCAGCCGTTGTCCGTCGCGGTGCGCCCAGACGGCGGAGAGGAACGTCGCGACCAGGGCCATGACGAGGGACAGCGCCGGGGAGTCCTCCGGCAGCGCAGAGGTGTCGAAGACGATCAGCGGCGCGTCCAGGTCGAGGTCGTTGCTGGTGGTCTGGTCGATGAGGCCGGAGAGGTCGCCGGTGATGAAGCGTTCGAGGTCGAGGGCCAGGTCGAGGCCCCATTCGATGACGCTGCGGCGGGTGACGATGGCCTCGTCGCGGAGGTGGGCGCGGGGTACGGCGTCGGGGCTGGGGTCGTAGAGGGCGGCGACGACGTCGTGGAGTGTGGCGACGCGTTGCTCGGTGCGGGCGCGGTGGAGCGCGGTGAGGTGGGCGACGCGGAGGGCGTAGCGCTGGTGGGAGTCGAGCCGGCGTTCGTGGGCGTGCTCGGCGACCATCAGCAGCAGCCGGTCCTGGCCGACGCGGCCGTCGCCGCCGGACTCGGACGTGGTGGAGATGCGGGGGTCGAGGAGGTTGATCGCGGTGCCCCCGGAGCGGGCGAAGCGGACGGGGGTGACGCCGCATTCGGCGGCGGCGCGTTCGTACTCGCCGCGCCCCTGCTGGTTCTTGCGGTCGAGGACGACGACCTGTTTGCCGCAGGCGACCTGGCGGACGCAGTACTGGGTCTTGACCAGCGACGACTTGCCGGAGGAGATGTCGCCGAGGACGAGGACGTTGGGGCTGGTGACGCGGCCCTGGTCGTAGAGGGCGTGCGGGTCGGTGGTGATGGGCTGGCCGGTGGCCAGGTCGATGCCGGTGATGGGACCGGCCAACGCCGGGTGGGTGGCGACGATCGCGGGGTTGAGGGCGGCGGCCTGCCGGGTCGAGGTGAAGATCGTTTCCAGGGTGAGCTCGCTCCGGCCGGTCAATTCGTGGTGTCGGCCGCGCGGGCGGTACTCGGTTGGGGGTGGGGTGGTGGGCGTTGTCATGCCTTGATGCCTCGGGCCATGGGGAGTGCGAGGAGCAGCGCCTGGTGGTGCCGGTGATGGTGCCAGCGCAGACGGGTGAGGCCGCCGGTCTCCGCAGCGGCGGTCACTCGGACGCGTGCGGCGGCCAGTTCTTGCGGGGTCGGGGCGGAGACGTGGACACGGATCGCGGGGAACGTGCCGCCGACGACGGGGGTGAGGAGGTCGTGCAGGACGCGGCTGGAGGAGGACATCGCGGCCTCGCTGACGCCGGTGGAGACCTGGCCGCGGCGGCGTTCGCCGTGGCGGTCGGCGGTGTTGTAGGTGAGGGCGAGGCGGGCGCGTTCCCGGGCCGAGACCTTGGGCACCAGGCGCCACTGGACCTGGATGGTGCGGATGGTGGCCGGGGAGATCCCGGTGACCAGGTGTTCCATCCAGCGGGCGGTGACGGGTTGGAGGGGCCAGGCGTCGCGGGGGACGGAGGCCACGGCGTGGTACCAGGGCCGGTGGGTGTCGTTGACGCTTTCGGTGCGGACCCAGTCGCGGCCGGGGACGCGGATCTGGGACCAGCCGTCGGTGACGGTGGTGATGCCGTCGAGCAGGTCGATGTCCAGGTCGGGGTCGTGCAGGTGCCGGATGAGGGAACCGAGGCGGCGCGGGCCGAGGACGGCGCGCAACGGGTGTCCGGCGCGTCCCACGCGGGCGACGACGTCGCCCAGGACGTTGAACGTCTCCGCGCACAGGCCGTCGAGGTCGGTGGGCTCGGCGATGCGCTGGGCGAGTTGGGGCAACGGGATGCGGACGGTGGCGAAGCTGCGGTACTCCTCGGTGGTGCCGGCGGCGTAGCCGGCGAGCTGGTGCATGGAGGCGCGCAGGCGCGGCGGGATGTCGGGGGCGAGTAGGGCGGCCATGTGGGCGCGGTAGGTGTCGGGGTGGACGGGGAGCACGCGGGTGCAGATGTCGAGTTGGTCGACGGGGATGTTGGCCCCGGCGAGCCCGCCGAGGAGGCGCTCGAACTGGTAGCCGGCGGTGTTGACCTCCCGGGTGGACAGGAGGCCGTCCCCGCCGCCGGTGATCTCGAACGTCGCGGTCAGCCGGCCGCTCGCCCAGGACCGGTGTCGGTGGTCGCGGTGGTGGATGAGGGCCATGGGGGAGTCGGGCGCGGCAGGTGGGGCGTAGGCCAGGACGCGGATGTCGCCGACCTCGCGGGGCAGGCTCTCGCCGGGCACGTAGTCGGGGCGTTGCCGTGCTCCGCCGGTGAGACGCCAGGTGAGCCGGTCGACGAGCGCGGAGCTCCAGGCGTCGCCCTCGGTGGTGCGGCGGCGGGCGACGATCCAGGCGCCGGCGCCGAGGGCCAGGCCGGTGAGCAGGACGACGAAGGACTGGGTGGCGACGAGCAGGATGAGCCACACCAGCAGGTAGGCGACGAGGGCGGTCAGTTGGAGTGGGGTGACCGCGCCGAACAACGAGCGGCGTTGGGTCTCGCCGCCGAGGACGTAGGTGCGTTCTGGGCCGGTCATCGTTCGGGTTCCTCGTCGGGGGTGGAGTCGTCGGTTGGGTGGGAGGGGGCGGGTTGCGTTCCGGGGTCGGCGTAGGGGGTGAAGCCGCCGCCGGGTGGTGCGGCGGCGTCCGGCGGGCCTCCGGGTTGCGGGACGGCGCGGGCCGGGTCGGGGTTGAAGCCCGCGGCGCCGGTGCCGCTGTCGTCCGCGTCGTCGTCGCTGCCCTGCTGCGCCGCAGATGCGGCCGCGCCGGCGCCGCCGGTGGCGGCGATAGTCGCTGCCTGGGCGGCCTGTTCCCGGTCGGGGCCGGACGGGGAGGCGGCTGCCGGACCGGCGTCGTCGTCCTCGTCGGCGTCTTCACCTGCGCCTGCACCGCCTGAGCCGCCGGCGGCACCGATCTGGCTGGTGCGGGCTTCGAGGTGTTCCATCACGCCCGCCGTCATCTCCCCGGCCGACGGACTTCCGGCGACGGCGCGCACGTCGGGATCCATCCCGGTGCCCGGCCCGGCGGTCAGCGACATCAGCCACATCACGACCATCGGGAACGCGTCGATCATCAACAGCCCGACGGCGAGGAACAGCAGAACGCTCAGGCCGTCGTCGCCGTTGTCGGCCGCCAGGAGGGAGTCGAACGACGACCAGATGGTGTTGAAGAAGAAGTAGATGAACGCCGGCAGCAGCATCAGCCCAGCGATGAGCGAGGTCAGCCGCCGCAGCGTTCCGGACCACGGCGGATAGACCCAGGCCACCAACGCGAGCGGCACCAGCAGGGCACCGAGGTGCAGTCCCCACTGGGCGACGGCCATCTCGATCAGCGTGACCAAGCCGAGGCACAGGATAAACAGGAAGAGGAGCAGGGCCAGGACGGTCCCCCCGAACGCTCCCCAGTCACCGGCGTTGTCGACGATCAGGTCCATCAGCCGCTCGACCGCGCTCTCCGCGTGCGCCGTGCCTTCGTCCGCGAAGACGCGCGCCAGGTCGTTGGCGGCTACCTGGAGGTGCAGCAGGATCAGCGGCCCCGCGGAGATGAGGGGCACGACGAACACCAGACGCCAGCCGGACTGCCGGAACAGGTCGGTGGCCGTCGCCGACGAGCCGGAGGCGACGAACTGGGCCGTGATCCAGACGAGGAGGAAGGCCAGCACGATGAGGGAGAGGCCGAAGCTGGTGGCGTACTGGGACGCCCACCACCGTTGGTCGAAGGCCGGCGCGGTCACGCGTTCGCCGAGGGCCTGGATGTAGGTGAGGAGGCTGACCGTCGACTCGGCCATGCCCTTGACCCACTCCTCGATGAAGCTGTCCGGCACGATGTCGCCCAAAGCGTCGGTGACGGCCTCGACCTTCTGCCGCTGCGCCTCGCCGACCCAGCCGTAGACCCAGTTCACGCCGGGGATGTCGTTGAGGGTCGAGCACGCCCACTCGCCGAGGAACGCGCCCTCGCACTCGTCGTTCTCGGCGGTGCGGCTCACTCCCGCCCGCCGAACTGCCGGGGCGGTCACCGCAGCACCTCCTCGGACAGCGGCGGTGGGCGTTCCTCGCTGGCGTCGGCGAACGCTTCCCAGCCCTCGCCCAGCAACGCCGCCCGTTCGGCCAGCGTCGTCGCGGGCTCGCCCGCCTGCGGCGGGGTGAGCGGTACGTCGAACGGGCCGGATGTCCGGTCCCCCACGCGCCAGTCGCCGGCGTTCCAGTGCAGCGCCACGCGGCCCATCTGCCACTGGGTCTGCAGGTCGAGCACCTCTCCTCCGTCCTCGACAACGCCGAGGAGGCAGGGCATCCAGTAGTCCACCGCGGCCTGCTCCGTCCTGAAGGCGACGACGTCGTAGGCGCCCAGCTCGGGGAAGCACTGCGAGGTGAAACGCGTCGTCGTGGAGACCTCGCCGTTCGGGTCGAGGAGTTGGCCCGTTGCCGTGAGGTCGTGCTCGGCTCGGAAGTCCGCGGCGGCCGCGTCGAGCTCGGCGGCCGAGGGCGGCTCCAGCATGGCGTCGCGAACGTACGCCTCGCGGTCCTCGGCGGCCATCCGCTGTACGACGAGGGCCGAGGCGGCGAACGACGCTCCCGCCTCGACGGCGCCCGGCTCCGTTCGCGGGAAGCCTCGGGGCAGGCCGGACACGCTGCGGGTGGCCAACGAGGCCGCCGCGGTGGCCTCGCCGCGAGGCATCTCCTCGGCAGGTGGTGAAGGGCTGGCGGACGGTGCGTTGTCCGTCGGGGTCGTGCTCGGGTCGCGGCCCTCGGGGTACGGCAGGAGGATCAGGGCGACCAGCACCAGGAGGGTTCCGACGCCGAGCAGGGTGAGCAGCAGCTCGTCGTGCCGGTCGGAGGAGCGCGTACGGTGTCCCTTCTCTGGTGGCGGCGCGGGCTGGTAGTCGATGCGGACGTTCACGGCCTCATCCCCGCCCTCACGCGCTGACCAGAATGGCGTACACGAGAGGGAGCGACGCCATGCCGATCGTGGCCGCGCCCACCCGCACCAGCTCCCCGCGGGTCTCGTCCAGGTCCCCGCCGAGCCCCTGGCGCTTGGAGCGGGCGGCTCGGGCGATGCCCTCGATGAGGAAGTAGGCACAGACGAAGAACCCGATCATCCAGGCCAGCGCCAGGAACATGCCGAACTTCGACTCCAGCAGAGGCTCGAACGGGCCGAAGCTCGGAGCGATCCCTTCGAACGGATTGAAGTCCTCGGAGTCGTCAGCAAGATTCATGAGGTTCCTGTCCTTCGCGAGGCGTCGCCAGCAGGGAGGCCATGGCCGCGCAGGCGTAGAGCCAGGCCGTGCGGGTGGCCGGGGAGAGGGGCGTGTCGTCGACGGGTCCGCCGCCGACGAGCGCCGGTTCGAACGGGATGGGCATCGCGGCGTGGCAGCGGTGGGTGAACGTCTCCATGAGCAGGCCGCGCAGCCTGTCGTCACGCCTGCTCGCCGGATCGCAGACCAACGCGATGCTGCGCTGCTTGAGTGCGCCGGCTCCGAGGACGTGCTGTTCCAGGACCTCGGCCATCCACAGCGCGGCCTTGGCGGTGTCCTGGCGCACGGTGGTGGTGATGACGAGGAGGTCGGCCTGGCGGACGGCCGCGAGCCAGTTGGAGGCTCGGACGTTGTTGCCCGTGTCGACGAGGACCAGCCGGTAGTAGCGGCGGAACAGCTCGTGGAGTCGCTCGAAGGCCCGGGCGTCGATCTCCCCGGTGAGCTGTGGTCGTTCGTCGCTGGCCAGGACGTCGAAGTGGGCCGGCCCCTGGCCTCGGACGAACTGACCGAGATCACCTAGGCGCGCCGCCGGGTCCTCGAACAGGTGCAGGCGCTCGAGCAGCTCGCGCGCCGTGTTGGCGTGCCCGGCGGGCAGCGCCCGCTCCCCCAGCGTGCCGCGCGTCTCGTTGGCGTCGATCGCGACCACACCGCCGCCCCGGTGAACGCCGAAGGTCCGGCCGGCCATCAGCGTCGCGGTGGTCTTGAACGCGCCGCCCTTCGGGTTGACGAACGTGATCGTGCGCGGGCCGCCGAAGGTCATCTGGACGGCGCGCAACGCGGCGTTCCGCGCCTCTTCGGCCGGCGACACCGCGGGCGATACCCGGCCGTGCGTCCACCGATGGATCCGTCCCCGCCACCCCCACTGCGGCGCCGCCGGCCGCGCGTGCTGCTGCAGCGACGCCGTGAACGCGGTATGGCTCACCGGCTCTTGCTGCCTCTCCTCCTGCGGCTGGCTGTCACCCCGCGACTCCGCTTCGCCATCGGTTTCGCAGACCTGCGGAGAGACCGGGGCCACCACCTCGACCGCCTGCGGCGGCCCGGGATCGGGTGGCCCTGAACGCGGAGGCGCAGGACTCAGCCGACTCGCCGCCGGAGCCCGAAACGACGCCTCGGTCAGCGGCTCCTCCGCCTCACCCACGACGGCCTCCGGCCACTCGCCCAAGCGGGCTAACCATCAACATCTGATGAGAAAACGCCACACCGACTCCTTGAACCGGATAGTGGAATTCACGTACGTTTACGCGCCGAGACGATACGGAACAGAGACGCGCAAACAGAACAGAAGCCATCTTTGCGACGTTCGCGTACGAGTGATTCGGCGAACAAGCGACCGACCGCCGCTGTGGCCGCTCACGAACCTTCGGAGGCCCCATGAAGAAGTCCGGCTGCCTGATCCCCCTGGCGGCCGGTGCGATGGCGGCGCTGAGCCTCGTCGGCCTCGGCGGCTCCGACGAGTCCCGAGCCGAGTCCAGCGTGGGCCAACTCGCGGACGACGCCCCCGTCCCCGACGCCTACCGACCGCTCCTCGAGGCCGCCGCCGAGCACTGCCCCGACGTCACGGCGCCGCTGTTGGCCGCCCAGATCGACGCCGAGTCGGGTTGGGATCCGGAGCAGGTCTCGCCGCGCGGCGCGAAGGGTCTCGCCCAGTTCACCGCCGCAACATGGGCCGAATGGGGACGTGACGCCGACGGCAACGGCCAGAACTCACCACACGATCCCGCCGACGCCATCGACGCCCAGGCCCGTTACATGTGCTTCCTGATCGACGACCTGGCCGACGTCCCCGGCGACCCGATTGACAACGCCCTCGCCGCCTACAACGCAGGACCGCACACCGTCCGATCACACGGAGGAGTGCCGCCCATCCGAGAGACCCAGGACTACGTGGCGCGGGTGAACGCCCTCCTCCCCCGCTACCAGGCCTCTCTCCCCACAGCCTGCGACTTCACGCTCGCCCACCCCAACCCGCGCACCTGCCAGGAAGCCATCGACGCCGCCCGCCGCGAAGCCGACTCCGGCAGCCTCGCCTGGCACCGGCTCTGCCTCGCCTTCGTCGCCGAGGCGTACGGGTGGGCAGCATCCGGCGAGGCCACAGGCAACACCGCCTGGACCCGCATGGTCGCCTCCGGCCTGGCACACCACGACGACCCGAACCCTCCAGCCGGCGCCCTGCTCTTCTACGCCACCGACGACGATGCCGGCCACGTCGCGCTCTACCTAGGCGGCGGGCAGGTCGCCACCAACGACATCGTGGCCGACGGCCGCATCGACATCGTCTCCCTCGACGACCTCACCACCGGCCGCTGGCACCTCACCTACCGCGGCTGGGCCCCACCCGAGTTCCCCCACGCGGCCCCCGGCACGAGCCACGTCGGCTGAACACCCACTCCCCCATCCGAGTCAACACGCACCCACGCCGGCCACCCACTGTGATAACCAGGCTTCACCTCCCGGTTCCCGAACCCGCGCAGCCCAGCCAGCTTGGAGAGAGCATGCCGACCAAGACCGACCACGGCACCGGCAGAGCGCCACGAACGCTCGCCGAGAAGCTCCAGTGGCTCCGCGACCTCAACACTTCTCGAGGCGAGTCCCCTCCGTCCTACGACGCCACCGCCCGCCTGATCACCAAGGAGACCGGCGTCAGCATCTCCGGCCCCTACTACTGGGAACTCGTCACCGGCCGCACCACCAACCCCAAGCTCCACCACCTCCAAGCCATTGCCCGCTTCTTCAACGTCCCCGTTGGCTACCTCAGCGAGGACGACACCGAATTCGAGCGATTCGAATCAGAGCTGGAGCTACTGCACACCCTCAAGCACCGAGGAGTGCAGAACATCGAACTGCGGGGCAGCACCAACACCCGAACCGACCTCGCCACGGTGCAGACACTGCTTGGCAGGCTTCAGATGCTCGGGACACCAGGAGAGGAGGAGGTGCACGAGCGGCTGAACGCCCTGAATACCCGTCAGCGTATGACTCTCCGCGAGCTAGTCAGTGACGTGACCTCACTCGAAGCGTTTGAGAACGAACGGCTCCGCGAACTCGTCAGGACCGCCGCCAACCTACGCGACGACCAGCTGTCTGTGCTCCTCGACACCGCCCGACACCCAGCTCTTCTCGACGCGTTGCACGCGGAGCTTGTTCGGGACCTCGTGCTGCGCGTGGCAGAGCTGTCTAGTTCGAGCCAGCAGGCAGTCCTCGCCATGATCGACCATGTGCGTCAGATTGAGGAACTCAAGCAGAAGTGAGCGGAAGGCTAAACCACCCTCTCCGGCGATCACACTGAGAACGTCGTCCTAGACTACCCATCGGCTCGCTCCCCAGGGGGAGGACAAACATTCTTCATTCCCGATGGGGAGACAGCAGCAACGTTACCGGACCAGTCGCCCTTGCCTGCTGCGTTCTCAGTCTTGCGGAAGCTCATGCCTTTGAAGGAGCAGAGTGCTGGGTAGGTACCTGGCGGGCCGATGCCAGGCGGGGATGCGGGGGCGCGGCGAGCGCGTTTCTGTGTCTACGTGTGGCGAGGGCTGGGTGGGCGGGACTTGAGACCAGACAGAGACCTCTTCATGGTTCAACTCTGCTTTCCCCGATGACCGCCTTGCCCCGCTTGTTCGGAATGTGGAGTCGGAAAGATCAGGTTCACCGGGGAAAATTTTGCGACGCACACCATAAACAGACGAGGGGGGACCCCGATGACGTCAACGCCCATCGTGTCGTACGTGCTGGATAATGAAACGACCGTCGACTTTGAGATCGAGTCAGCAGAGGGCTTCCAAGCGGTCAGCTCAGATGGGATCGCTGGCCGCGTCCGGGATGCCGTAGAGCCGGCGATCGAGGCAGCGCGTACGGTTCTTGGGAAGGCAGCTGAGCTTTGCCCCGCCGAGGTCCAAGTCACCTTTGGGGTCAGGGTGAACGGCACAGCAAACTGGGTGGTGGCCAAGGCCGCGACGGAGGCCCACTTCGCGATCGCGTTGACTTGGCGGCCCTCGGCCGAGACGGGGGAGGTCACGAGCCAGGCATGAGCGCAGAGGCGGCGATGACCGGACAGGGGCCTCGGCCAGGTTCGGACGCCTGGGTGACTGCAATCCACTCCAGTGAGGCGGACGAGCATCCGTTGGGTGGAGGATTTCTCATCGACACTCACCGGGTCCTTACGGCCGCGCACGTCGTCCGCCTAAACGGGGCGGTGCACCCCGAATTGTGGGTGGCCTTTCCAAAGTTCGACGAGCTGATGGAGCACCGTCGATGGGTGCGCGAGGTGGTTCTGCCAGCCCAGAACACCAGCAGATTCTGCGACGTGGCGGTTCTCGTCCTAGCGGAGGCGGTACCGCAGGACTTCGCTCCCCGGTTGCGCCGTCCGGCGCCGAGCGAACTCGTCGGGGGTCCGTGGTGGTCGTTCGGATTCCCCGACGGTGTGCTGGGCAACTCATCGGACGGAACCGTGGGCGAATCTCTCGGCTATGGCTGGGTTCGCCTCGACACAGGGTCACGGTACCCAGTCGGGAAAGGCTTCAGCGGTGCCGCCGTGTGGTCACCGGCTTACCAGGCGGTGGTGGCCCTCATCGGCCAGGCACGGCACGACACTGGTGACGCCCGAGCGCTAACCCTGTGGCAGGTCGACCGATGCTTGCCAGAACAGCAACTGCAGCTGCTTACCGACTGGTCGGTTGAGGCGGCCGGCGAGGATGCGTTGGCCGCGTGGGGCTGGTCCCTTGAGACCGACCCGGAGGCAGGGCGGCACTGGCGGCCCCGTGCCCGGGGAGTGAACACGGACGCAGAGCGCGGATTCCGCTTTCGTGGTCGCATCGACGCACTCAAGAAGATCGTCGCATGGATCACCGATTCCGTGCCCCGCCGCCAGATCCTGGTGGTCACCGGATCCCCGGGGGTAGGCAAATCCGCCGTGCTGGGGCGGGTCATCACCACCGCTGACTCGGGAATCTCGGCGAGCCTACCGCCGGAAGACGAGGCCGTGCGTGCGCCGGAGGGATCGGTTGCCTGTGCAGTGCACGCCAAGGGCAAAACCGTGTTGGAGGTGGCCAGGGAAATCGCCCGGGCGGCCTCGGCGCCGCTACCCGACCAGGTCGGCGATCTCGCTCCCGCCCTCCGTACAGTGCTCGGAGGAGAACCGAGTGGGCTTTTCGCGGTGGTGATCGACGCACTGGACGAGGCGACTACCCCCGAAGATGCCCGCACCATCGTGGGCCGGATCGTGCTGCCTCTAGCGGAAACTTGTGCAGACCTCGGTGTACGGATTGTGGTCGGATGCAGACGGCGCGACAGCGAAGGCAACCTGCTGGCGGTCTTCGGACGCGCCGGCCGGGTTTTGGACCTGGATGCTAGCGAGTTCTTCGCCGAGTCCGACCTGGTCTCCTATGTGCTGGCGACGTTGCGGCTATGCGGCGACGAGCGTTCCGGTAACCCCTACACCAGGGAGGACATCGCCCTCCCCGTTGCCTCCCGAATTTCCGAGCTGGCGGAGGGAAACTTCCTGGTCGCCGGGCTCATTGCTCGTTCCCACGGCATGCACGACCAAGAGCCAGTCGAGCCAGCCCAAATCTCCTTCCCCTCAACCGTGGATGCCGCGCTGCGCGAGTACCTGGCCTTGTTGCCCCCGGTAGGCCCACTCCCAGCCGTCGACGCGCTCACGGCTCTGGCCTATGTAGAGGCCCCGGGTCTGTCCATCGCCTTGTGGGCCACCGCCATCACCGGCATGTTCGGAACCGCTCCCACCACGCGTGAGCTGCGTGCGTTCGCCCACTCTGCTGCTGCCAACTTCTTGATCGAGACCAGCGCCTCAGACTCTTCCACCGGCGTCTACAGACTCTTCCACCAAGCCCTCAACGACGCTTTGCTGCGTACCCGAATCGAGAACGACTCCCTCGTCCCTGACGAGCAAGGTCTAACCCAAGCGTTCATCGACGAGGGCCGCGCCCACGGCTGGCATGCCGCCCCCTCCTACCTGCTGCGTTCGCTGCCACGCCATGCCGCCCGAGGAGGTTTCATCGACGAGCTCCTCATCGACGACACGTATCTCCTGCACGCCGACCTACGCCGCCTCATCCCATCAGCCGCCGGCGCGTCCACCTCTGAGGCCCGCGATCGTGCCCACCTGTTGCGTCGGACTCCCCGCGCCATCGATGCCACTTCCTCGACGCGCGTGGCTCTCTTCAGCGTGACCGAGGCACAAGAGCGTCGGGGCAACGCCTATCGCGCCATCGCTGTCCCAGCGCCCTATCGGGCGGTCTGGGCAGCTGTAACTCCTGCCACGGAGGAAGCAGTGTTGGAGGGCCACATCGGAGGGGTCAGGGGGGTTTGCTCGGTCCTTGTGTCGGGGCATGTCCTCCTCGCTAGTGCCAGTGACGACGCCACAGCACGCATTTGGGACCCAGCCACCGGCGAACACTTTCGCACTCTCAAGGGCCACACCCGAGCACTCCGGGACGTCTGCGGGCTGCGGACTCAAGAACGGACTCTCCTCGCTAGCGCCAGTGACGACGCCACGGCACGCATTTGGGACCCGGCCACCGGCGAACACCTCCACACCCTCAAGGGCCACAGAGGAGGCGTCCGTGGGGTGTGCGCGGTGCACTTGGCTGACCGCACCCTCCTCGCCAGTGCGAGCAACGACCGCACCATCCGCATCTGGGACCCCGACACCGGCCAACACCTCCACACCCTCGAAGGCCACACGCGAGCCCTCCGTGGGGTGTGCGCGGTGCACTTGGCTGACCGCACCCTCCTCGCCAGCGCGAGCAACGACCGCACCATCCGCATCTGGGACCCCGACACCGGCCAACACCTCCACACCCTCGAAGGCCACACCGGAGGGGTGCTAGGCGTCTGTGCGATTCAGACCTCTGGACGTGCCCTTCTCGCCAGCGCGAGCAACGACCGCACCATTCGCATCTGGGACCCCGACACCGGCCAACACATGCGCAGCCTGGAGGGGCACACCGACTGGGCTCGAGGAGTGTGTGAGGTGCGGATGGGCGACCGCAACTTGCTCGCCAGCGTGGGCAACCTCGCCGTTCGAGTCTGGGATCCGGACACCGGCCAGCAGTTGCACGCTCTCGAAGGCCATAGCTGGGCTCGAAAGGTATGCGCCGTGCGGGTAGGGAATCGCACTTTGCTCGCCAGCGCAGGTGACCGCACCGTCCGCGTTTGGGACCCGGACACCGGCCAGCAACCACGCATTCAGCACGGCCACACCGACTGGGTGCGGGAGGTGTCATCGGTACGAGTGACCGGCCGTACTCTTGTCGCCAGCGCAGGCGACCGCACCGTCCGCATCTGGAACGCCACCACCGGCGAACACCTCCACACCCTCGAAGGCCACACCGACTGGGTCAACGCCGTATGCGCCCTACCAATGCCGGACCACACCCT
>NZ_JBDPLU010000043.1:0-25869 GCF_039871525.1 Streptomyces sp. B6B3
CCACCCACCCCCACCCATCCCCCCACGACGGGAACCGCGCCAACCACCCCGCGCACAACCCCTCGCCGGCCACCTCACCCCACCGACCGGCCGCACGGACCCACACAGCGACCGACGGCCCGTCGGACTGGCCCCCGACCAATCCCGTCCCACGCCCTTGCCGCTATACCGGTTTAGATGCTGTCATGGGCATGACTCGATGCGCTCGCGACCGCGCCCTCGGGGTCCCGCACCGCACGGTTCGCCCCACGTCCACCTCGCCGGGCGGCGGGCCGCCCGGACGCCACGCACAGCCGGCGTCGCTCGCACCTGTCTCCATCGCTCCACCCCGTTCGACCCGGCACGCACACGCTCGCGGATTGAGTCGATTCAATCCCCGTCCCCCACTCAGCACCCTTTTCGAAAGGAGTCCACGATGGGCAAGAGAGCCGCCAGCCCCATCAAGAGACGCAGGATCGGCGTCCTCACCGCCGGAGTAGCCCTGGTCCTGGCCACGCTCGCCGACCCGGCCGGGGCGTCCGTCCCCGCCGCCCAGCCCGAGCAGGCCACCGCCGCCTCACCGGCCGCCAACGCCCTCGCCAACGCCAACGCCGCCACCGCAACGGACGACGCCCAGACCCTCGCCTGCGGAGACGGTTCCTACACCGCGGAGGCCGTGCAGAACGGCAGCACCTGGACCGCCCGCCGGGGCAGCTCGGTCGTCTACACCGGCAGCAGCATGCCGGACGCCATCTGGGCCGCCATCTCCAGCCTCGACGCCAACCGCACGTCCAAGCAGCGGGTGGTCGTCCGCGGCTCCGGCAGCATGAGCGCCGGCTCCCGCCTGTCGATCCCGAGCTACACCACCCTCGACATCTGCGGCACGATCAACGTGACCGGCTCGGGCTCCGGCGACATGGCGCCGATCTACGCCCGCGACAAGCGGGACATCGAGATCCAGAACCTCACCGTCACCGGCAGCCCGGTGTACGGCATCTTCATGCGCAACGTCGACAACGTCATCCTCGGCAACATCGACATGCGCCTGAACAGCGGCCTGGGCATCCGGGTCGACAACCACGGGAACCGGGCCGACCCGTCGTCCAACATCCGGATGGACTACGTGTACGTCCAGGGCACCAGCGCCCACGGCGTCGAGACCTACGGCGTGGACAACCTGGACGTCGGCACCGTCGTCGCCCGCGACACCGGCGAGTCCGGCCTGCTGATCAACGACACCACCAACGCCGACATCGGCACCGTCGACGGCTACGACGCCGGCACCGGCACCGGCTACGCCGCCTTCCGGATGGCCAACCAGAACGGCCGGATCGGCGACAGCTACTCCACCAACATCCGCGTGGGCCAGGTCATCGCCCGCGGCGGCGGCCGCGGCGTCTTCTGCGTCTCGGAGAGCGGCGGCGCCGTCATCAACCGGGTGGACATCGCGAACACCGGAAGCAACGCCATCCTGATCGAGAACTGCTACAACGTGACGATCGCCGCTCAGGGCGGCACCGTGTCGGGTCCCGGAGACATCCGGATCGCCGCCCGATCCGAGTTCGCCAACACACGGGACGTCTGGATCCAGAACCTCACGGTGAACAACTCCGCCCTCGTCGAGAGCCCCTGCGGCGACAACGTCAACTGGAACAACAACAGCCTGAACAACAGCAGCAGCAACATCTGCTAGCTCCCGTCACCACCCGCACACGCGCGGTTCCTCCCCGCCCACCCGCGGGGAGGAACAGGTGAGCGACCCCTCCACCGTTCGACCGGCCGGTGACGTAGGGTCCGGCAGGTGGTCAGTGGGCTGAGCGGTGTGGACTGGACGGTGCTCGCCGTCGCGGCGCTGCTCGTCGGCTTCGCCAAGACCTCGATCGGCGGCGTCGGGGCCATCAGCGTGGCGCTCTTCGCGGCCGTGCTGCCCGCCCGCGAGTCGAGCGGGGCGCTGCTGCCGTTGCTGATCGCCGGCGACGTGCTGGCCATCCGCGCCTACCGGCGGCACGTGGAGTGGCCGGCGCTGTTCCGCCTCTTCCCGTCCGTGGCGGTCGGCGTGCTGGCCGGCACCGCGTTCATCGCCTGGGTGGACGACACGGTGATGCGCCGGACCATCGGCGCCACCCTGCTGGCCGTCGTCGCCATCCACCTCTGGCAACGCCGCCGCCCGGCGAACCCCTCGGGCCGCTGGCAGGCGCTGGTCTTCGGCCTGCTGGCCGGCTTCACCACGATGGTCGCCAACGCCGGCGGCGCCGTCATGGCCCTCTACCTGCTCTCGAAGGGCTACCAGAAGCTGGCGTTCCTGGGCACGGCCGCGTGGTTCTTCTTCATCGTCAACCTCTTCAAGGTCCCCTTCAGCGCCAGCCTCGGCCTGATCAGCGCCGACTCGCTGACCCTGAACGCGGCCCTGCTCGGCGCCGTCCTCCTGGGCGCCGTCGCCGGCCGCGCCACCATCAGGCGCCTCGACCAGAAGCGCTTCGAACGGCTCGTCCTCCTCTTCACCGTCGTCTCCAGCGTCAACCTGCTCCGCTAGCCCGCCGCGCCGTTCGGCACGTACCCGTAGTCCACCGGCGCCCCGGGCGGCCCGTCGCGTCGCACGGCGGCCAGCAGTTCGGGCAGCCGCGGCGGCCACAGCGCCTCCGCGGTCTCCGCCAGCTCCTCCGGCGACCACCAGCGCCAGCCGAGGATCCCGTCCTCCCGGTGCGCCGCGGCCAGGTCGCCGACCAGCTCCCGGCGCGGGCCGTGGCCGAGGAAGACGTGCTCGTGCTGCCGGACCGGCACCCCGACCCGCGTGTAGTCGTGCTCCCAGAGGCACAGCACGGGGCCGGGATCGACGTCGGTCCACCCGGTCTCCTCCCACAGCTCCCGCCGCGCCGCCGCCCGCAGCTCCTCGCCCGGATCGACGCCGCCGCCGGGCATGGACCAGTGCGGGCCGACCTCCTCGTTGTCGTACCGGAACATGAAAACCGCCCCGCCCGGATCCAGCACCGCGACCCGGGCCGCCTTCCTGGGTATGCGCATCCCGGCATCCTGACAGGAAGAGAGGCCCCCGTGCTCCGGAAGATCGACTGCGTCATGCTCCGAGTCCCCGACCCGGCCGAGGCGGCGACCTACTACGAACGCGTCCTCGGCCTCCACCGCCTCTGGGCGGACGACCACTCCGTGGGCCTCGGCCTGCCCGAGACCGACGCCGAGATCGTCCTGCACACCGACCCCGCGATCCCCACCGGCGCCATCTACTACCTGGTCGACGACGTCGAGTCAGCCTGCGCCCACCTCACCACTCAGGGCTGCACCATCCGCCAACCCCCACTCCCCATCACCATCGGCAGCTGCGCCGTCCTCGAGGACCCCTTCACCAACCCCCTCCGCCTCATCGACCTGACCAGAGGCCCCCGCCAGCCCGCCGCCTGACGGTCACCGTGTCAGCTCCCGGCGCCACCGGCGCTCGTCCTCGTGCCATGTCTCGGTCGGCGCGAGACCGGCGGCGGTGGCGACGGCGGCGGAGGCCCGGTGGTCGGGGTGGATGTGCGCGACGACCGTCCGGACCCGCTGCCGGCCGAGCCAGTCCACGAGAGCACGGGCCGCCTCGGTGGCGATGCCCCTCCCCTGCCACGGGGTCCCCACGACCCAGGCGATCTCGGCGACGGGTCCGTCGACCGTCGCCTGAACCGTGCCCGTCAGGCGGTCCTCCTCCCGGAGGCGGATCACCCAGTTCAGCCACGACACCGCCGGATCGGGCGAGCCCGCGGTCATCCGCTGGTACCGCGACCGCAGCGCGTCCGACGTGGCCGGAGCGCCGCCGATGAACGCGTGCAGCGCCGGATCGCCCAGCACCACGGCCATCTCCTCGGCATGCCCGACGACCAACGGCACCAGGTCGAGCCGCTCGGTGCGAATGCCCTCCGGTTCCGTCACCCGCGACCGCTCTGCACAGGGGCTCCCTCCGAGTCCAAGCCCGGGCCCGCACCACGCCGTAGGTCGTGCGGGCTCCCGCTCGTCGACCAACCTGATCATTCCCGGATGAGATCGTGCGCGTCCAGTCCAGGGAGACGGGACGTGACGCGCACGATCTCTCCCCTCCCGCCTATCCCCCGGCCCCCGTGAGTTGGAACGAGAGTGTCGCCGTGCCGGTCGAGGTGTTGGTGACGCAGGCGTCGATCGCCTGGCCGGCTGAGGTGACGGTCCGAGCGGCCGAGGTCGCGGTCACCGTGAGAAGGTCGGCGACCTCCTCCAACGAGTCCTGGTCGAGCGCGCGGACGTGCCATTCCACCGGTACGTTCGACGTGCCCGTGAAGTGCGCCGCCTCGAAGGCGAACTCGCCGCAGAACGCGCCCCCCGGCCCCAGCGTCGCGGTGTGCGGCCCGATGCCCAGCTCGTACGACACGGCGTCGGGGCCCTGCAGCGCAGACAGCCGGAAGACCGCTTCCGAGTCCGACGTGTTCGTCACGCAGTCGCGGTAGTAGTGGTCACCCGGCGATGCCGGCTCCGCGTTCTCGATCACCTCGTCGTCGGTCGTCTCGACCAGCACCGTCTCGGCGCCACCCGGGCTGCTCGACATCCGGATGCTCCAGGTCAACGGCTGCCGGGTGTAGCTGAGGCCGTACACGTACGCCCCCGCGTCGGACCGCAGGTGGTCGGTGCACACCGTGCTGCCGGGTGGCAACACGGTGCCGGTGGCGGCGTTCGCCGTCCCTGTCGACAGCCCGAGCGCGCCCAGCACGAGCACGGCCATCGACCCGGCGAGACGCGTGCGCCCACGAGGCATGAGGTTTCCCTTCGGTCAGCGTGACGTCCTCCCCACACCGACATCCTGCGCCACCCCGGCGCTCCGGGGCTTCGTGACTTCACGACGGCCGCACCGCTCACCGCACGACCGGGTTGTCACTACTGATAGACGGTGGCGATCCACGTGGTGGCGCTGACGCTGGCGTTCTCCGGGCGGTAGGAGATGTCCCAGATCGAGCCCGTCCGGTCGGGGTAGCCGTAGAGGAATCCTCCGTCGTCGCAGGCGTAGTTCATGCGTTCACCGGCGAGCGTCTGCGTGGCTCCGCCCATGAAGGCGCACGTCGTCCCGTCGTCGAGAACGATGACCAACGGCTCGATGCTCGTCTCCTCCGGCAGGTGGGCGCCGAGGTCGGGCAGCGGCTCGGTCAGGGTGAGGCGGAGCATCTCGGTGTGGTCGAGGGAGGTCATGCACAGCAGCGCGTCGTGCTCCAGGCCCTCGTCGGGTGCGAAGCACGTGTCCAGGACCGAACCGTCGTCGATGGCGCAGCTCCATGCGTCCAGCCGCACGGTTTGCGACGACGGTGACCAGCAGTTTCCGGTTGCCTCGCCGGTGATGGTGATGTCTGTCGCCGGGGTGCCGCCGACGGTCCAGGGAGCGATGGTGACGACCTGGGTGTCGGTCGGCCCGGACGCGGTCGGCGATGCCGAGGGTTCGGGGGAGGAAAGCGGGCTGGTGGTCGTGGGGGTGGTCTCCTGCCCGGCGGCCGCTGAGGGCAGGGTGGACCGATCCGGGTTCGAGGCCAGCCACACTCCGGCACCCGCGCCGAGTCCGGCCGCGAGAACCGCCGCGACGGTGACGGCGACGAGCCTGGTGCGGCGGCGGGCCGTGGGAAGCCGCCAGGCCGGGTCCTCGGCAATCGGCATGTGCCACCGCGTGGCGAGCGCCTCCGCGACGAGCGTCGTCCCTTGTCCCTCAGGCCCCAGAGGCTGGGTCGCCTGCCGGCCGAGCAGTTCCGCCGTCCGGTCGGCCAGCACACGCGCGGCCGGTCGGTCCGCGAGGTCCTTGGCCAGGCAGGAGGTGACGAGTTCGCGCAGGTCGGCCGGCAACGCGTCGACGTCGGGCGACTCCCGCATCACGCGCAACGCGACCGCCTCGGCCGCCCCGGTGCCGAACGGCGCCCGTCCGGTGCCCGCGTAGGCGACCACGGCACCCCACGCGAAAACGTCGGCCGGCATGCCCCCCGCGTCGCCCCGGTACTGCTCCGGGCTCAACCACCCGGGCGTCCCCGTCACCACGCCGGTGCGGGTGATCGCCGTCGCGTCCGTCAGGTGCGCGATGCCGAAGTCCAGGATGTGCGGCCCGCGCGGCGAGAGGACGACGTTGTCCGGCTTCAGGTCCCGGTGGACCACGTCGGCCGCGTGGATCGCGGCCAGGGCGCCGGCGGTGCCGGCCGCGAGGAGGTACGGCTGCGCGCCCGCCAACGGACCGTTGGCAGACACGTGTTCCCGCAGTGTCGGGCCGGCGACATAACCGGTGGCCAGCCATGGGACGTCGGCCTCCGGGTCGGCGTCCAGTAAGACACCCAGATGCGGGCCACTCACCCGACCCAGCGCCTGGACCTCGCGACGCAACCGGGAACGGAACTCCGTGTCCGCGGCCAGATGAGGATGGACGGCCTTCACGGCGACCCGCCGGCCTGCCGCGTCCACCGCGGCGTAGACGACCCCCGTTCCGCCCGTCCCCAGGCGTCCTCGCAGGTGGTAGGGGCCGACCCTGCGGGGGTCGGAGGGCAGGAGGGGAGCGAGAGCAGACACGGGACAACGACCTCCGCGGCGCGTCGATGGCGGCACTGGCGAAGGGGGGACGTTCAGACGGTAGCGGGCCGGGGGTTCGGGCGGGACCGTTGGGTCGGAAACGGTCAGGGGCGGGGAGGGGCGGATGGCGGAGAAGCGGGTTCCGGGGCTCGGTGGGGTGCAGGAGACGCTGTTGGTTCCGCTCTGGGCCCGGGCCGTGGAGACCCGGAAGCGGCGGGGCGTGTTGTCCGATCCGCGGGCGGTGGAGCTGGTCGAGGCGCTGGACTACGACTTCTCGCCCTTCGACGACCCCAAGGTCGTGCTGGGGTCGAACCTGCGCACGCTGGTGTTCGACGCGTGGGTGCGTCGGTTCCTGGACGAGCATCCGGGCGGCACCGTGGTCGAGATCGGCGCCGGGCTCAACACCCGTTTCGAGCGGCTCGACAACGGCACCGTCCACTGGTTCGACCTCGACCTGCCCGACGTCATGGAGTTGCGGCGGGCGTTCTTCGACGACACCTCGCGCCGCCACGGCATCGCCGCCTCGGTGACGGACGCCTCGTGGGTCGAGCGGGTCCGGCGGTCGCCGGGGCCGTACTTCCTCGCGGCGGAGGCCGTGTTGTTCTACCTGGAGGAGCCGGCGGTCCGTGGGGTGTTCGGGCGGGTGGCGGAGCGCCTGCCCGGGGTGCTGTTGGCCGCCGACACCGCGTCGGGTCTGGGGCTGGACACCGAGGGGCGGCAGGACGTGATGAGCCGGGCCGCGGCCCGGATGCGCTGGCACTGCGCCGACCCGCGCACCGTCGAGCGCTGGGGCGCGGGGATCGAGCTGCTCGACTCCCGCACCCTGGCCGGTCTGCCCACCGCCGTCCGGCGCCGTCTGCCGCTGCGCCACCGCGCGATGCTGCGCGTCGCCTCCGCGCTCTACCGACGCCGGTTGGCGGCCTACCGGTTCAACCTCTTCCGGATCGGCACCCGCTGAGGGACGCCCGGCAACCTTCCCGCCCGCGGGTGGCGACTTGGGGGTGAGGCCACGGAGTCGCCGCGGCGGGGCAGGAGGCAAACGATGCGGGTCAGGACAGCGACGGTCAGGAGAGCCGGGGGCGCGGTGCTCGGCGCCGTCGCGCTGGTGGCGGCCGGGGTCGTCGCGCAGGCGGCGCCCGCGCCGGCGGCGAACGCCGACACGCTGATCGTGGTGGCCGTGGACGGCGACGACGCGGCGGCCGGAACGGTCGAGGAGCCGCTGGCCACGATCCAGGCGGCGGTGGACCGGGCCGCTCCGGGTGACACCATCGCGATCCGGGGCGGCACCTACGAGCTCAGCGACGCGAACATCACCATCGCCACCGACGGCGAGCCGGGCAACCCGATCACGCTGGGCCCGTACGAGGACGAGCACGTCGTCATCGACGGCGACCAGCTCCCGGCCAGCCACACCCCCGTCGGCGGCAGCATCCCGCGCGCGGAGCGCGGCTCCATCCACATGGAGGCCGCCTACTGGAACATCCACGGCCTGGAGCTGATCCGCGGCCCGTACGGCGTCTACTGCGACGGCTGCGTCGGCAACGAGTTCCGGGACCTGACCACCCGGGACAACTACGAGACCGGCTTCCAGCTCCAGGGCGCCTCCAGCGACAACCTCATCGCGAACCTCGACTCCTACGACAACCACGACCCGCGCAAGAACGGCGAGTCCGCGGACGGCCTGGGCATCAAGGAGGGCTCCGGCGCGGGCAACCGGGTGACCGGCGCCCGCCTGTGGCACAACGCCGACGACGGCTTCGACGCCTGGGAGTTCCTGTCCGCGATCGAGATCACGGACAGCATCGCCTACGGAAACGGCGTCAACCGCTGGGACTTCCCGGACTGGCAGGGCGACGGCAACGGCTTCAAGATGGGCGGCGGCGACGAGGACCTGCCGGCCGACCACACGCTGAGCAACTCCATCGCCTTCGACAACGCCGCCGACGGCGTCACCGACAACGGCAACCCGGGCGCGATGGACGTCTCGCACACCACCACGTTCGGCAACGGCGACACCGGCTTCCAGGTCGACCGCTCCCAGTCCACCCTCACCGCGAATCTCTCCGTCGCGGACGCGACGCCGGTGTCCCTCGGCTCGTCCACCTCCGTCGACAACTCCTGGGACCTGGGCGGCGACTGGAACGAGGACGCGCTGCTGAGCACCGACCCCGCGGCGATCACGGGACCGCGCTCCCCCGACGGCTCGATCCCGTCCGCCCCCGAGTTCCTGGTCCCCCGCGACGGCACCCCCGTCGGCGCCCGCTTCTAGGCAGGCAACGCCGCCCGTACGTTCCACCGATCCGTTCCGCTCCGTCAGGGGAACGGCCCCGGGGCTCGCGGTTCCGCGCCCACTCCCGCGCGGGACCGCGGGCCCCGCGCTGTCGGTCATGACTATAGTGAGCTTTGGAGATGAACCAGCTCACCGCCTCGGTCACGAGCAGAGCCGTCGAGAGCAGAGGTAGCAGCCAGTGGCAGTCAGCGACTATTCGAGCCGGGCCGCGCTCACCGCCGTCGACCTGGTCAACAGCCATGACGTGATGACCGGCGAGGAGCGACTGGCCTCGGAGGCGGCGGCGGCCGAGCTGCTCGGCCGGCGCGGCTGGGTGGTGGACCGCCCGCTGTCCCGCGTCGACCTGGAGCGGCTGCGCGGTCTGCGCCCGCGGCTGCGATTCGTGTTCGGCAACGCCGTCGTGCGCAAGTCGGTGGCGGACCTCAACGGCCTGCTGCGCGAGCTGGGCGCCCAGCCGCAGCTCACCGACCACGACGGCGCCTGGCACTGGCACTACGCGCGCCCGAGGGCCCCGCTCGCCGAGCGGGTCGCGACCACCTGCGTCGTGGCGTTGCTGACGGTCATCGCCGACGGCGGCGCGGCCCGCCTGCGGATCTGCGACCGCACCGAGTGCGGGAACGTCTTCGTCGACGCGTCACGCCCGGGCAGTCGCCGGTTCTGCGACGCGCGGGGCTGCGGGAACCGGGTGCACGCCTCGGCCTACCGGGAGCGCAGGCGCGGCGCGGGAAGCGAAGGAAGCGGAGGAAGCGGCGACGAGCAGCTCAGCAGTCAGTAGTTATAATCTATTGACTCATGACGCGTCGCGCGCCTACCGTCATGGCTGTCCACCAGAGATCGGGGAGACAGGCATGGCCGCACCGCTGCCCGCCGCACCACGGCTGATCACCTTCGACACCTACGGCACCCTCATCGACTGGGACTCGGCGCTGCGCGGCCACCTGGCCCGGCTGTTCGCCGCCGAGGGCGTCGACCTCGACGTCGCCACGTTCTACGAGCGCTGGTACCACGGTCACGCGCTGCCCGCCCTCGCCGGGCCCTTCCAGCTCTACCGCGACCTGCTCCGCACCACGATGGCCGCGGCCCTGGCGGAGGCCGGCACCGCGGTCGCCCCCGCCGGACTCGACGCGCTCGGCGACGTGATGGCCGACGCCGACCCCTTCCCCGACACCGTCGCCGTGCTGGCCGCGGCCCGGCGGCACGTGCCGCTCGCGACGATCTCCAACAGCCAGCGCGGCATCCTCCGGACCAGCGCCCGGCGGCTGGGCGACCCGTTCACCCACGCCTTCACCGGCGAGGTGGTCCGCGCCTACAAGCCGGACCGGGCCCTGTTCGACCTGGTACTGACGAGCGCCGGGGTGCTGCCGCACGAGGTCGTGCACGTGGCGCAGTCGCAGTACGTGGACCTGCCCCGCTCGGTCCCGATGGGCATCCCCACGGTGTGGATCAACCGGCAGGGTCAGACGCTCCGGCCGGAGACCCCGCCACCCACGGCCGAACTGCCGGACCTCAGCGGCCTGTTGTCGCTGCTCGGTCTGCCGGCCGCGCCGGACCCGGCGCACGAGGCGAGCGCGTGACCGCCCGCGCCTCGGACGCGCTGCGCCGCCTCCACCTGCCCGAACGCCGCGAGCGCCTCGGCCTGTCGCTGCGCGAGGCCGACCGGCACGTCGCCGGCGCGCTGGCCGACGCCGCGGCGGAGGGCCGGGACGTCCTCGACACCACCCACTTCGACACGGTGCGCTTCCCACCGCCGCCCTGGGCCGCGCAGACCTTCGCCACCGCAGCCGCCGACGGCCGCAACGCCTACACCCCGTACCGCGGCGCCCCCTCGGTGCTGGAGTCCGTCGCCGGCCCGCTGTCCGCCCGGCTCGGCACGCCGCTCGACCCGGGCCGCGACCTGCTGCTGACCCCCGGCAGCCAGGCCGGGCTGTTCGCGGTGCTGGCCGCGGTGGTCTCGCGCGGTGACACGGTGGCGCTGTTCGACCCCGACTACCTCTTCAGCGAACGGGTGCTGCGCTTCCTGGGCGCCACCGTGCGCCCGATCCCGCTCGTCCACGGGAACGACGACGACGGCCCGGTGCCCGACCTCGACGCGCTCGCCGCGGCCTTCCGTTCCGGCGCCGGCACGCTCCTCTTCTCCCACCCCAACAACCCCACCGGGGCCCTGTACCCGCCGCACATCCTCGACGCCGTCGCGGAACTCGTGCGCCAGCACGACGCGCTGGCCGTCGTCGACGAGTTGTACGCCCGACTGGTCTACGACGGGCGGGAGTTCCCCCACCTGATCGACCGGCCCGGCATGCGCGGGCGCTGCGTGACGCTCACCGGCCCCTCCAAGACCGAGTCGCTCAGCGGCTACCGGATCGGCGTGGTCGTCGCCCCGCCCGACGTGGTGGACGGCGCCGAGGACATGCTCGCCGCGACCGCCCTGCGCGCGCCCGCCTACGCCCAGCACCTGCTGATCCACTGGCTGCGCGACGACGAGGAGTTCGTGCGGCGGCGGCTCGACGACCTCCGCTCGCTGCGCGACCACACGCTCGCCCGGCTCGCCGAGGTGCCTGCCCTGCGCACCGCCCGCCCGCCGGCCACCGCCTACCTCTTCGTGGACGCGAGCGCGCTGCGCCTCCCCGACCACGTGCTCGCCGAGCTGCTGGTCCGCGAGGCCGGCGTCCTGGTCAGCCCCGGATACCAGTTCGGCGCCCGCGGCGTGGGCTCGTTCCGTGTCTGCTACGCCCGCGACGAGGCCGGCTGGGACGCCGCCCTGACCCGGATGACCACCGTCCTGACGTCGCTCGCCGGCTGACCCGCCGCACCCGCCCCGCAGAAGTCGCACAACTCGCAGAAACAGATGCCGTGATGACCAGCATGACCAGCACACCGGCCAGCACACCGGCCAGCACACCCACCCGCCAACTGATCGACGCCCTCGACGCGTTCGCCCCCGACCGGCTCCCCGCGACCGTCGTCGGGCAGGCCAGGCGCACCCTCTACGACGCCGTCGGCGCGCTGCTCGCCGCGACCTCCCCGCGCTACCCCGTCATGTCGCTGCTGGAGCGGATGGTCCGCGAGGCGGGCGGCGCCGAGGAGTGCGTGCTCGCCGGCTCCACGCTGCGCACCAACCCGGCGACCGCGGCCCTGGCGAACGGCACCCTCGCCTACTACTGCGACATCGAGAGCCACCACCCCGCGGCCAACGTGCACGCCGTCGCCGTCGTCGGCCCCGCCGCCCTCGCCGTCGGCGAGCGCCAGCGGTCCAGCGGCGCCGAGGTGCTCTCCGCCGTGGTGGCCGGCATCGACGTCGCCGCCCGGGTCAGCTACGCGCTCGGCCCGGCGGAGCAGTACGCCCGCGGCTTCCACCCCACCACGGTGGCCGGCGCGTTCGGCAGCGCCGTCGCCGCCGGGCTGCTGCTCGGGCTGACCGGCGACCGGTTCGCCCACGCCCTCGGGCTCGCCGGCACCAGCGCCTGCGGCCTGCTCTCCTGGGTGGACGACGCCTCCGAGCAGTCCCGCCCGCTGAACATCGGCCTGGCCGCCCAGGCCGGGGTCCAGGCGGCGATGCTCGCCGCCACCGGCTTCCACGGCGCGTCCGACGTCTTCGGCGGCAGCTACCCGTTCGGCGCGGCGTTCACCGGCCGGTGGGACCAGGCCGCGCTGCTCGACGGGATCGGCGAGCGGTTCGAGGTCGGCGAGCTGTTCTTCAAGCGCAACGCCTGCTGCGTCTTCATCCCCGCCAGCCTCGACGGCCTCCTCGACATCCTCCGGACCGAGGGCCTGTCCCCCGCGGACGTCGCCGCGGTCCGCGTCCGCGCCCCGCGCTCCTCGTTCCACGTCATCGACGGCAACGCGCTGCGCTCGCACTGCGTGCAGTACGTCCTCGCGGTCGCCGCCCACCAGGGGCACGTCGACTTCGCCGACATCGTGACGGACCGTCGTGCAGATCCGGCCGTCGCCGCGTTCGCCGACCGGATCAGCATCAGCGGCGACGACCTGTTCGACCGCCGCTCGGCCGGGGCGCGCCAGTCGGTGGGCTCGATCACCGAGGTCACCACGCACGGCGGGGCCACCCACGTGCGCGACGTGGAGTCCCCGCTCGGCGCCGCCGCCAACCCGCTGTCCGACGCCGACCTGCACCGCAAGTTCACCCGCCTCACCGCGGACGTCCTCGGCCCCGACCGCGCCGCCGCCATCAGGACCGCGATCGACGACCTCGACACCCTCCCCGACATCACCGCCCTCACCGACCTCCTCGCCGCCCCGTGACCCGACCCGGCCCGGCCCGGCTCGACGGGGATCGCGTCAGACGATCTCCTCGAGCCGGCCGGGTGCGGGGCAACAGCGCCCTGGAGGGCAGCCGGTCGGCGGCCCAGATCGGCGGGCCCGCCCTGGGCGGCGCGCTGGTCTCCCTCCTCGCGGCGCCGCTCACCCTGGCGTCCAGCGCGCTGTTCTTCGCGCTGTCCTTCCTGTCGATCCGGCGCATCCGCCGCGACGAGGCGCTCCCCGAACACGCGGGACGCCCCCCGCGGCTCCGGCGCCGGATCCACGAGGGCCTCCGCTTCTTCGTCCGCGACCCCTCGCTGCGCACCGTCTGCCTCGCCTCGGCCGCCTTCCAGTTCTTCCTCGCCGCCCTGATGACCGGCTACCTGCTCTTCCTGCCGCGCGAGCTCCACCTCTCCGGCACCGCCGTCGGGTTGACGCTCGCGGCCACGGGTCCCGGCGCGCTCGTCGGCGCGCTGCTGGCCCGCCCGCCTGCCCGCCCGGTTCGGGTACGGCGCGGTCCTGGTGTCCGCGGCGGCCCTCGGCGACGGCGTCATGCTGTGCGTGCCCGCCCTGCACGGCGGTCCCGCGGCGACGATCCCGGCCCTGCTGGCGATCAACCTCGTCTTCGGCGCCCTCGGTCAACTCGTCAACGTGACGATCATGGCCGTCCGACAGGCCGTCACCCCGCTCGACATGCAGGGCCGCGCGGCGGCCACCATCACGTTCGTCGGCATGGGACTGACCCCACTCGGCTCCCTGTTCGGCGGCGACGACCCGAGGGCGCACACGGTCCCGCGTCGGAGGCGTGTGCGCGGGTCCGCGCGCCGATGACCGCGTTGCGTAGTTGAAAGATCGCATGGAGTTTCCACGCGCCGGGGACACACTCCGATGAACGGCGCGAAGGGTGCGTCGCGGGAGGGAGTGCCCGGCATGAGCGACATCACGAGGATCGACGTGTACGTGCTGACGGCGGACGAGGAGAACGCCGACACCCGGGGCCGGGTGTACCTGGGCCTGGCGGGGCGGGAGTTCCGGCTGCGTACGGAGTCCGGGGGCGAGCTCGCGCGGGGGGCGGACTTCACCTACATCCTGGGCGAGGGCGCGAACGTGGCCAACGCACACGACGTCGATCCGCGGTATCCGCAGCTCGACACCGACGATCTGGACCGCTATCCGGCCTATCTCCGCTTCCAGAGCGAGGGGACGGCCCCGGCCTGGTGCCTGGAGCGCACCCAGGTCACGGTCAACCCCCACGCCGCCTTCACGCACCGGTTCGACAATCCTCGTCTCGTGAACGCGGGGGAGCCCCGGGTGATCTGGCTGGAGGACAACTACGGCAACGTCCTGCACCTCAAGCGCTTCGACGGCTGAGGCCGACTCCGAAAGAAGGAAGACGATGAACCCGAAACTCAGGACGCTCACCGTCACGGGACTGGCGGGACTCGCGGCCCTCACCAGCACCACACCCGCCAACGCCTCCGTGGCGGCGGCCTACGGGCAGGGCATCAGCGTGTGCCGGCAGGACTGGGAGGGGTACTTCTGCGGCTACGAACACATCGCGTTCAACGGAACCGGCCTCGGCTACCTCCTCGTCGCCAACGAGAGCGTGGGCCAGCTCGGCGAGCTCAACAACCGGATCGCGTCGGTCTACAACAACTCGCTGTGCACCGTCACGCTCTACAAGGACGACAACCAGGCCGGGGAGTCGCTCGTCGTCCACCCCCAGGAGACCTTCGACTTCTACGTCGTCGAGCGCACCTTCAACGACACCGTGTCCTCCCTCTCCGTCGACTGCAACGAGCGACCCACCTAGATCCCGGCCGCACCGGACGCCGTGAGGCGGTGGCCCTCGATGTCGGGGTCGGGGACGTGCCGGCCGAACCAGCGCGGGTGGTACCAGATGCGGGCGCCGACGAGGGCCATGACCGCGGGCACCAGGGTCAGCCGCACCACGAAGGCGTCCAGCAGCACCCCTACGGCGAAGCTGAAGCCGATCGCCTTGATGGTCGGATCGTCCGTGACCATGAAGGCGACGAAGATCGAGAACATGATCAGCGCCGCCGCGGTCACCACCCGGGCGGCCCGCCCGGTGCCGTCCGCGACCGCCCCCACCGCGTCGCCGGTGTCGCTGTACCGCTCCTTGATCCGCGAGACGACGAACACCTCGTAGTCGCTGGACAGGCCGAAGATGATCGCCAGCATGATGATCGGCAGGAAGCTGACCGTCTCGGTGGGCGTGATGCCGAAGAGGTGCTCCCCCCAGCCCCACTGGAACATCGCGACCTGGGCGCCGAAGGCCGCGAAGACCGACAGCAGGAAGCCGACGATCGACTTCAGGGGCACCAGGAGCGTCCGGAAGGCCAGGGTCAGCAGCAGGTACGCCAGGCCGACCACGACGACGAGGAACGCGGGCAGGGCGCCGGACAGCTTGGCCGACACGTCGATGTTCGAGGCGGTGTTCCCGCCCACCAGGATGTGTGCGCCGGTGTCGCCTTCCACCGCGGCCCGGTCGTCCCTGATGCGGTGCACCAGGTCGGCGGTCTCCGGATCGTTGGGGCCGGTTCTCGGGACCACCTCGATCACCGCGAGCCGTCCCCGCCCGGCGATGGGCCGCGCCGCGGCCACGTTGGGCAGCCCGCCCAGCGTCCTGGTGAGCCGTGCCACCACGTCGCGGCCCGCGACGTCGTCGGCGACCACCAGCAGCGGGCCGTTGGCCCCGACCCCGAACCCCTCCGCCAGCAGGTCGTACGCCCTGCGCTGGGTGTCCGACGTCGGCTTGGCCGCCCCGCTCGGCAGCCCGAGCTCCATCCGGGTGGCCGGCAGGGCCAGCAGGCCGAGCAGCAGCACGCAGCCGATCAGCGTCGGCACCCGGAAGCGCACCACGAAACGGCCCCAGGCGGCGCCGCGGGTGTCCTCGGGGTGGGTGGCCGCGGTGCGCGCCACCCGTTCCAGGTGCCCCGGACGACGCGGCAGGCGCAGGAAGCGGACGATCCGCGGCCCGGCGAAGCCGAGCATGGCGGGCAGCAGGGTGAGCGCGATCAGCATCGCCACCAGCACGGCCGACGCCGCGCACAGGCCCATGATGGTGAGGAACGGGATGCCGACCACCGACAGGCCGCACAGCGCGATGATGACGGTGAGCCCGGCGAAGACCACGGAGCCGCCGGCCGTGCCCGCGGCCATGGCCGCCGCGTCCTCGCCCGCCAGGCCGGCGAGCAGGTTGTTCCGGTGCCGGAAGAGGACGAAGAGGCCGTAGTCGATGCCGCAGGACAGGCCGAGCATCAGGGCCACGGTGGTGGACGCCTCGGCGATGTTCACCACCGCGGCGACGGCGGTGACGCCCATGATCGTGAGGGTGATGCCGACGATCGCGGTGACGACGGGCAGGCCGGCGGGGACCAGCGCGCCGAAGGTGATCAGCAGGATGACGAGCGCGACGGCGATCCCGACGAGTTCGGGAAGCTCGGAGACCTCGGTGCGCCAGCCGGGGTAGACGCTGCCGGAGTACTCGACCTGGACGCCCGCCTCCTCGGCCGGCCGCATGGCCCGTTCGACGCCGTCGAGCGCCGCCTCCGACACCTTGCCCGGTTCGACCGTGAACTGCACCGTGCCCAGCGCCACCCGACCCTCGCGCGACACCTGGTCGCCGCCGAACGGGCCGACGGCGAGCGCCACCTGGGGCACCTCGCCCAGCCTCCGGAACGCCTCCTCGACGCCGGCCCGCGGCCCGGCGTCGGTGATCCGGGTCGAGCCGTGCGTGGCGAGGACCACCTGCGTCTGCCCGCCGCCGTACGCGGGCAGCCTGCGCTCCAGCAGATCGGTCGTGCGCTGCGACTCGGTGCCGGGGATGGTGAAGATGTCGTTGGTCTTCCCGCCACTCGCCGTCGCCACCACGACGGCGGCCACGGCCGCGGCCACCCACACCCCCAGCACCAGCCATCGACGCCGGTAGGCCCATCGCCCCAGACGAAACAGCATGACGGACATGGCACGCCTTCCCGACGACTGCGGGACATTATGCGCAAAAGAACCCGGGATCAGCCGGCGGTCAGTCCGTGTCGAGGCCGTCGATCAGGCGGTTGAGGAACCGGGCGAAGGTGGCGTCGGGGGTCAGCGGGCGGGCGGGCGCGGCGAGGGCCTCGGCGAGCTCGGGATGCTGGCCGTCCGCGGCGACGGCCGCGAGGTAGCGGGCCTCGGCCGCGGTCCGGTCGGGCGACTCGGCCGCGGCGGCCTGCCCGATCTCGTGCGCCACATGCCCGGCCACGAACGCGGTGAGCTGGGCGAAGACCTCCAGCCGCGCCGCGCCGTCCAGGCCGGTGGGCCGCAGCGCGGCGAGTGCGGTCTCCAGGAACGCCAACGTGTTGGGCCCGGGCGCGCGGCGGATGGCCAGGGCCGCGGGCAGCCAGGGGTGCCGCAGCATCAGGGCCCGCTGGAGCTGGGCGATGACCCGCAGGTCGGCGCGCCAGTCGCCGGTGGCCGGATCCGTGGTCGGCAGTTCGCCGCTGACCTGGTCGACCATCAGCTCCAGCAGCGTCCCCTTGTCGGGGGCGTAGCTGTAGAGCGACATGACGCCGGCGCCGACCCGCGCGGCGACGTTCCGCATGGTGACCGCCTCGATCCCCTCGGCGTCCGCCAGTTCGACGGCCGCCGCCGTGATCGCCTCACGGGTGTAGCCGGGCCGGCGCCCCCTGCGGGGCTCGGCGGGGCTCAGCCAGAGCTGTCGCGGGTCGACGCCCGGGGCGCCGGATCCTCCGTCGCGGGTCACGGTCCTGGTCGTCCCTTCTCGATCGGGGCCCGTCGTGGACCGCATCCAAGCATGCTCTATTCTCGTACATAGTACGAGAATGAAGGAGGGCACCATGCCATCCCGCACGCACGACCCAGCCGACCCAACCGACCCAGTCGACCGCGCCGACCCAGCCGCCTCCGCGGCGACGCCGGCCTGGGCCCCGCCCGCCGGGAAGCCGCCCCGCTCCGCGCGGCTGATGCGGGCGACCTTCCGGCGGCTCCCCGCCAGGCGGCACGACGTCCGGTGGGAGCCGGGTCTGGCGGTGCCGGCCGCCGATGGCAGCCCGTTGCTCACGGACCACTACTTCCCGCGCGCCCAGGGCGACTTCCCCACCCTCCTGGTCCGCTCGCCCTACGGCCGGGGCCTGCCGTGGTCCCCCATGTACGGCCTGCTCTTCGCCGAACAGGGCTTCCACGTGATCCTGCAGAGCTGCCGCGGCACCGGCGGTTCGGGCGGCGCGTTCGACCTGTGGCGCAACGAGGCCGCCGACGGCCGGGCCACCGTGTCCTGGCTGCGGAAGCAGCCCTGGTTCAACGGAGTCCTCGGCACGGTCGGACCCAGCTACCTGGGCTACGCGCAGTGGGCCCTCGCCCTGGACCCGCCGCCCGAACTGAAGGCGATGGTGGTGCAGGTCGGCCTGCACGACCCCCACGCCCTCTTCCACGCGGACGGCGCGCTCCGCCTGGAGAACGCCCTCGCCGTAGGCTCCGGCATGACGTACCAGCACCAGGGCATGGGCGCCTTCGTCAGGGCCGTCCTGCGCCTGCGGCGGCGGCTGCGGGAGGCCACCACCGCGCGGCCGCTGCGCGCCGCCTACCCCTCCGCCCTCGGCGGCGAGGTGCCCTGGCTCGACGACGTGCTGACGCACCCGGACGCCGCCGACCCGTACTGGCGCGGCGCGTCCCTGGCCGAGGCCGCGGAGCGGTCGAACGTGCCGGTCAGCCTGATCACCGGATGGCACGACGCGCTGGTCGACCAGTCGTTGGCCCAGTACGGCCGGCTCCGCCGGGCGGGCGCCGACACCACCCTGCTCGTCGGCCCGTGGACCCACGCCTCCGCGCTGCAGCAGGGGTGGCCCGAGATGTTCGCCACGAGCCTCGGCTGGCTGCGCACCCACCTGTGCGGCGACCCCGCGGAACCGCGCCCCGGCAGGGTGCGCGTGCACGTCGGCGGCGACCCGGGCGGCGGCGACGCCTGGCGGGACCTCGAGGACTGGCCACCGCCCGCGGCGACCGTCTCCTGGTTCCCCACCGCGGACGGGCACCTGACCCGGCAGGACCCCACGGACTCCGCGCCGCTGGCGTCCTTCCGCCACGACCCGGCCGACCCCACCCCCTCCGTCGGCGGCCCGCTGCTGTCCCCCAAGGCCGGACCCCGCGACAACACCGCCCTGGAGTCCAGGGACGACGTGCTGACGTTCACCGGCCCGCCGTTGACCGAGCCCGTGGACCTCCTCGGCCCGGTCACCGCGCGGCTGAGCATCTCCACGGACACCGGCCACACCGACGTCTTCACCCGTCTGTGCGACGTGGACGAGCGGGGCCGTTCCACCAACGTCTGCGACGGGCTGGCCCCGCTGCGCACGGCCGGACGGGAGCCCACGGAGATCACCGTCCCGATGAGCTCCACCGCCCACCGCTTCCCGGCAGGACACCGCATCCGCTGGCAGATCAGCGGCGGCGCCCATCCGCGTTTCGCCCGCAACACCGGCACCGGCGAACTCCCGGCCGACGCCGTCGACGTCACCCCGGTGCGCGTCACGCTGCACGCGGACTCGGCACTGCTCCTTCCGTTCCCTCCGGCCCCTTCGCAGGGCTCCGATCCCGCGCCCGCATGACGCGCCACACGGCCACGGCGACGAGCCCGGCACCACCTCCTCCCTCGCCCGCCGCCTCGGCCTCGTCCCCAAGGCACCCCGAGCCCGCGGCCTTCAGGAGGTCCAGGATGCGAGCGTTGGTGTACTCCGGCGTACTCCGGACGCTCGGCCGACGGCCCGTGCCACCGGTCTGCCGCCGGTTCGGTCAGCGGTGGTCCCTGGTGCGGTCGAGGGCGTGGAGCGCGCTGCGGGCGCGCCAGCGGGCCAGTTCCGCCAGCAGCCGGGTCCTGGCCCGCGCGGCCTCGGTGCCGGCCGCCGCGTCCCAGAGACTGCGCGTCTCGTGCGGATCGGCGTGCAGGTCGAACAGTTGGCCCTGGTCGGAGTCGATGAGCTCCACCAACTTCCACCGGTCGTCGCGGACCATGGTCATCAGCTCGGTGCCCTGGAGGACCCCGTCCCTGGCGTGCTCGGAGAAGACGAGGTCGCGGCCGCGATACTCCTCCCCGCGCAGCGCGGGCACCAGCGAGCGTGCCTCCATCCAGGCGGGCGGGGTGACGCCGGCCAGTTCGAGCACGGTGGGGCCGAGGTCCATCATGGCGGTCAGCCCGTCGAGCCGCTGCCCCGCCGCGACCCGTCCCGGCCCCCAGGCGATCGCCGGCACGCGCACGGACGGTTCGTACATGTTCCACTTCTGGCTGTGCCCGTGATCGCCGAGGCAGTCACCGTGGTCGGAGGTGAACAGGATGACGGTGTTGTCGAGCACCCCGCGCCGCTCCAACGCCTCGATCAGCAGCCCGATCTGCTCGTCGATCATGGTCACGTTGGCCAGGTAGTGCCGGCGCTGGCGGCGGGATTGCTCGGGGGTGGGGTCGGCGAGATGGACGATCGCGTCGTGGTCGTTGGCCTGATGGTGCTCGCGCAGTTCGCGCAGGGCGTCCGGCTGCCCGGCCAGGTCCTCCTCGTCGACCACGGGCAGCGGCACGTCGCGGTCGCGGTAGGCGTCGAGGTGGCGGGGCAGCGGGTCGTAGGGCGGGTGCGGTCCGGGGAAGCCGATCTGCAGGAAGAACGGCTCCTGGCCCGGATAGGTGTCCAGCCACCAGCGCGCGTGCCCGGAGACGAAGACGTCGGAGTGGAGTTCCTCGGGCAGTTCCCATTCGAAGGCGCCGAGCCGGTCGGCGTAGTCCTCCCGCTCGCGGTAGGTGACGCGGGTCGGCTTCCGATGCCCGAGCAGCCACAGGGCCTTGTCCCACTGGTCGTGGAAGAACGGCAGGCCCGGGTGGTCGCGGTCCTTGTTCTCCACCACCGTGCGCTCGTGGAAGCCGAGCGGCGTCTCCAGCGGATGCGTGTGCATCTTGCCGACGTTGACGCAGCGGTAGCCGGCCTCGGCCAGCGTCTCGACCCAGGAGTGCCGCCACAGCTGGTCGTTGCGGAGCACCCCCAGATTGTGCGGGTACACGCCGCTGAACAGGCTGGACCGGGAGGGCGCGCAGGAGGGGGCGCTGACGTAGGTACGCGTGAACGCCGTGCCCTCGCGCACCAGCCGGTCCAGATGGGGGGTGTCCACGTGGTCGTGGCCGAGCGCCGCGATGGTGTCGTAGCGCTGCTGGTCGGTGATGACGAGGACGATGTTGGGGCGGGTGACGTCGTCGGGCATGGGGGCGTTCGGTCCCTTTCTGGTACTCGTTGAACGGTCTCGTTACCTGTCGTTGTCGTCGACGGGCGGCGTGGCGAGGTCCGCCCGGTGGGTCTCGGGGATGAGCAGCACGCAGCACAGGCTGAGCAGGCAGATGGCGGCCAGGTAGATCGCCACCGGCCAGTACGACTGGGAGAAGGCCGCGGCCAGCGCCGTGGCGATGGCGGGGGTCGGGGCCCCGCCGACCAGGGCCGACGTCTGGTAGGCGACGCCGAGGCCGGTGTAACGGATGCGGGTGGCGAAGAGTTCGGAGAACAGCGTCCCCTGGATGGCGAACATGAGACCGGTGCCCACCGCCAGCATGCCGACGATGACGCCCCACGCGGCGAGCGTGTTGCCCGTGGCCAGGACGGGGAAGTACGCGAAGCCGAGTCCGCCGCACACCACGATCCCGGTCAGGTAGACCGGCCGTCTGCCGATCCGGTCGGAGAGCAGACCGATGAGCGGTATCAGCGCGATCTCCACGGCCGCGGCGACGATGAAGCCGTTCAGCATGGTGTGCTCGGGCACGTCGAGATGGTCGGTGGCGTAGGCGATGCCGAAGACGTTGATCACGTTGAAGGTGGCGGCGTCGGCCATCCGGGCGCCCGTCGCCAGCAGGATGTTCCTGGGATGCTCGCGCACCAGCGCCAGCAGCGGGAAGCGGCGCACCTGGCCGGCGTCCTCGACGAACGTCCCGGTCTCCGGCAGGTGCCGGCGTATGGAGAACCCCACCACCAGGAAGAGCCCGCTGGCCAGGAACGGCAGCCGCCAGGCCCAGCCGTTCACGTCCTGCTCGGGCAACAACTGCACCAGCGCGAAGAACCCGGTGGCGGTCAGCAGCCCGGCGGGGGTGCCCATCTGGTGGATGCTCCCCATCACGCCGCGCCGGCCGCTCGGCGCGTTCTCCAACGCGACCAGCGCCCCGCCGCCGAACTCGCCACCGATACCGAGCCCCTGGACCAGCCGCAACGCGATGAGCAGCGCCGGCGCGAGGGCGCCCGCCGTGGCGTGGGTGGGCAGCACGCCGATGAGGAACGTGCCGCCACCCATCAGGCCGACGGTGATCAGCAGCATCCGCCGCCGACCGACGCGGTCGCCGAAGTGGCCGAAGAGCACCGCCCCGACCGGCCGGGTGACGAAGCCGCCGGCGAAGGCGCCGAACGACTCGATGGTGGCCACCGTCGGCGAGGAGCCGGGGAAGAACAGGTCGGGAAAGACGAGGCCGGCGGCGATTCCGAACAGGTAGAAGTCGTACCACTCCAGGAAGGAGCCGGTGACCGAGGCGCTCAGCGCACGCCGGGGAGAGACCCGCGCCGGGGCGCCACGGTGGTCTGCGGACGTGGACATGCGAACCCTGCCTTCCGCCGGTCGTGCACGCCGCGCCGCTCCCGCGCGGCTTGTCCTCCCCTGTCGAACCTCTCAGATGTGAGATCGAACCCCTCAGATGTGAGATGATGGTAGGGTTCCGGCCACCCGTCAATACCTGTGCGGCGATCTGGCGGCCCGGTACGGAAGACTGCTTGCGGACACGGGGGCGTACGCGGAGGCGGGTGCGATGGCGGAGGGAACGCGACCGGCGCTGCCGGCCCGGGAGCCGTCGGAGCACGAGCGGCTGGCCCTTCAGCGGGGCGACGAGGCGCTGCTCGCCCTGATGATCGCGCGGCGCTACTACCTGCAGGACCAGTCCAAGGTCGCCATCGCCCAGACGCTGGGCCTCAGCCGCTTCCAGGTGGCCCGGCTGCTCCAGGAGGCCAGGCGGGACGGTCTGGTGCGCATCGAGGTCGGGCGTCCTGGCCGGATCGACCAGGAGCTGTCCACACGGGTGCGGCACGCGCTCGGCATCGAGCGGGCCGTGGTGGTGGAGACCTCCCCCAGGGACCGGCACTCCACCATCGACCTGGTCGGCGGGGCGCTGGCCGAGGTGCTGGCCGAGGAGTCGCCCGAGGGCGCGGTCCTCGGCATGACCTGGAGCCGCGCCGTCACGGTGGTCGCGGAACGCGTCCAGCGGCTGCGCACCGGGCCCGTTCTCCAACTGGCCGGCGCGATGTATCCCCCGGAGGGGCTGCCCGGCTCGGTGGAGGTGGTGCGGATGATCGCCGCGGCCAGCGGCACCACCGCGCACCCCATCTACTCGCCGTTGCTGGTGCCCGACGCCGGGACCGCCGACGGGCTCCGCCGGCAACCGGAGATCGCCTCGGCCATGGCGCGCTTCGGCCAGTTGCAGGTCGCCCTGCTCTCGGTGGGCGCGTGGCTTCCCGGCCAGTCCGCCGTCTACGACCTGCTCACCCCGGCCGAGCGGACGCGGCTGGCCAGGGCCGGAGCCTGCGGCGAGATCTCGGGGCGAGTCTTCGACAGCGACGGCGGCCTGGTGCCCAGCGACCTCGACGACCGCGTGGTGGGCATCGACGCCGAGACCCTCCGGGCCGTCCCCCGACTGATCACCTCGAGTTACGGCGCCCAGCGCGCCCAGGCCACCAGGGCGGCCGTCGCCGCCGGCTTCGTACACGTCCTGGTCACCGACGACGAGCTGGCCCACGCCCTGCTGAGCTGAGGCGACACGTTCGGTGGCTCCGTTGTCCGGGCGTCGCCGCGCCCGGTGATCGCGGTGACGGGCGGACGGGAGCTGTGAGGGCCGCCACGGGACCAAGGTCATGTCCGAGGCGGGACCGTGGGCGCGGGCGGCGTTGATGCCCATGGGGGCGGGAAGTGGCGGACCGGTGGCCGCCGGGCTACGAAGCCTGGTCGTAGGTCGTGGTGCTTGCCCATCGAGGAGGCGGCTCCCACCGTGGAGCACGTCCTCGCGTGCTGCGGGGATCTTCCGTCTCCTCATGACTCCCAGGAGAGGTGCACTCCCATGACCACCACGCAGACGACCATCGGTACCCCGGCCACGACCTCGCGCCGGAGGGCGCGGGTGGCCGGCCTGACGGCCGCCTCCGCGGCGGCCGTGGCCGTAAGCCTGGTCCCGCATGTGGCCGCGGCCGCCGACTCCTCCGCCGTCGAGCCCGGCGGTTCCGTCGCGGCGCAGCGTTCGAGCGGGATCGACGCGCTACCGACCGCGCACCAGATCGACGGCACCTCGCTGGACAACGCGCTGGGCGAGGAGCTGCCCCGGCAGACCGACCAGGCCGCGCGGCCTCCGGCGGGCAACCAGCCGACCGAGGATCGTGGCTCGGGGTCTCACGGCGGAGACGGCGGGTCGGTGCCGCACAGCGGGCGTGGCGCCCAGTACACGGACGATGACCAACTGATCACGATCCCGCGTGCGGAGCAGCCCGAGGCGCGGCCGGCCTCGGACGGGCAGATCGACCAGTGGATCAGGGAAGCCCTCGAGGTCATGCACAAGCACGACATCCCTGGCACCTACGACGGTATTCACCGCAACCTGATGCGGGAGTCGTCGGGTGACCCGCGGACGATCAACATGTGGGACTCCAACGCCCACGAGAACATCCCGTCCAAGGGCCTGCTCCAGGTGATCGAACCGACGTTCGAGCAGTACCAGGTCCCCGGGACCAGCGACAACATCTACGACCCGGTGTCCAACATCGCGGCGGCCAGCAACTACGCCGCCGACCGGTACGGCTCGATGGACAACGTCGACAGCGCCTACTGACGACCCACCCCACCCGCGTCCCCACGCCCGGCGGCCCAGCCGCCGGGCGTTCGCGCGCCGCACCCCCTCCGCCGACGGGGAGCGGATCCGGAAGCGGCCTCAGAGGGCCCCTTCTCCTCCTCGCTCCCCGGCGCCGGCCTCGGCCTCCGTCTCGACCACCAGGTCGACCCCCTCGCGACCGAGGCCCGTCACCCGGATCCGCTGGCCCACCCAGACCGGTCCGCCGTCCAGGGTCCGCACGGTCCACGACGCACCGGCCAGCCGCACCTGGCCGGAGTACCCGTCCGCGGCGGCCTGATCCACGACGCCCGTGCGGCCCACCAGCGCCTCCGGCTGCGTCACCCCGTGCCCCTCGTGCGGCCACATCCGGACCGGGCGCCAGCCCACCGGCCAGAACAGGGCGACCAGGACCCCGACGACCAGCACCGCCGCGATCAGTACCACGACAAAAGAAGTATTGTTCGCATTCCACCCAGAAGGGATCATGAATCCCATTCTGCATCCACTTCACCGTCGCCGAGGTCCACCGGGATGGCCGGGCTCGGCGGCTACGACGCTCACCCCTCCGAGGGCCCTTGGGAGGCGGCCTCGTCTTCGGGGGTGGGTGTGTGGGGCGAGCCCGACTGGTCTGTCGATTCCGAGTCGCGGGGATACTCCTCCGGTGTGTGGCTGGGGTCGCCGGTGTCCGGTGGTGTGCTCTGGTCGTCGCCGGGTCTGGGGGTGACCGATGGGTTCTCTTCGGGTTCGGGCGTTGCCGTGTCCCGGGTGGGTTCGTTGGGGGGTGGGGCGACCGGGATCACGGGGGGCGACGGGTGCGGATCCGCCGGGCCGTTGTCGTGGAGGGGTGTGGTGATGAGGGCTGCGATGATCGCGACCACGGCGACGGCGGCGCCGGCCGTGGCGGCGG
>NZ_JBDPLU010000044.1:0-23895 GCF_039871525.1 Streptomyces sp. B6B3
GCGGCCCGGTGTCCGCTCCGCCGCCGACCGCCCGGACGGCCGCCGTGACCGCCACCGCGGCGGCCACCACCAGCAGGAAGGGGACGCGGAGCAGCAGCGCGAGCGCCGCCGCACCGAGCCCGGCGGCGCGCGCGTCCAGGGTGAGCGCGCCGTCGTCGTCCAGGGTCTGCAGGGCGGTGAGGGCGGCGAGCAGCGCGACCGGCAACAGCACCGCCAGCCGCCGGACGAGCGGACGCTCCAGGGCGGCCGCCGGGACGGAGAGGCCGAGCAGCTTGACCAGATAGCAGCCGCCCGCGGTGAGGCCGATGGCCAACCAGACGGTCATGACGGGCGCTCCTCGGCATGCCGGCTGGTGTCGCCGTCGCGGACCGGCAGGCGGCTTCCGACCAGCAGTACCAGGGGCGCCGCGAGCGCGGCGGCCAGCACCGGCGCGCCGGCCGGCAGCAGCGGCAGGCAAACCACGGCGAGCCCGACGGCGACGGCGGCGGTGGCCCGTTCCGCCGGGGCGCGCAGCATGGGCGCGAGCAGGGCGAGGAAGACGGCGGGCCCGGCCGCGTCCAGGCCCCACGCCCTCGGATCGCCCAGCGCCCCGGCGCCCAGCGCGCCGAGCAGGGTGGTGGCGTTCCAGCAGACGAAGAGGGTGAGGCCGGTGACCGCGAAGCCGATGCGGGCCAGCCGCCGGTCGGGCTGGGCGAGCGCGACGACCGCGGTCTCGTCGATCACCCAGTGGGCGGCCAGTGGCCTGAGCCACCGCGGCAGCCGGAGCAGGGTGGACAGCCGCAGGCCGTAGAAGCAGTTCCGGCCGCCGAGGAAGATCGCGCCGGCCGCGGCGGTGACCGGGTTGCCGCCGGACACCAGGGAGCCGACGAGCGCGAACTGGGAGGCGCCGGTGAAGACGAACAGGCTGAGCACGCAGGTCTGGGGCACGGACAGCCCGCCGGAGGCCGCGGTCACGCCGAACGCGAAGCCGGACAGGCCGACCGCGACGCCGACGCCCAGCGCGTCCCTGACCGTCCGCGCGGTGCCGTTGTCCGCGGCGCCGTCGGCGGCGCCGGGCCCGTCGGGAGGCGCCGCGGCGGGCGGATGTTCCCCCGCGCGTGGAGGCACCGGCTCCGCGCGCGTTTGTGGCTTGTTTTCCATCACTCCGACACGCTAAGCGGATCACGTCGGCTCGGTCTTGTACGTTCTTGCGCGCTCGCGCTGGTACGCGCCGGGCGTCACGCCCACCGTCCGGGTGAAGTGGCGGTGGAGGTGGGGTTGGTCGGTGAAGCCGACCCGCACGGCCGCCTCGGCCGGCGGCACGCCGGCGTCGAGCAGCGCTCTGGCCCGATGCACCCGGGCGTCGGTCAGCCAGGCGTGCGGCGGCATCCCGTAGCGCTGCCGGAAGGCCCGCAGCAGGGCGAACGGGCTGACCCCGAACCCCGTCGCGAGCCGCTCCAGGGTGGGCGGCCGGGCCATGCGCTCCTCCAGTTCGGCGCGGGCGCGCTCGGCGATGTCCGCTCCGGCGGTGCGTATCTCACGCCGGGGTAGTGGGCCACCGGCGCGCAGGAGCAGCCGCGCTATGACCATCCGCAGCAGACTGTCCGCGGCCAGCGCGTCGCCCTCGTCGGCCGCGCGCAGCACCTGCGCCACCAGCCGCACCGCCGGCGGGTCGTCGAGCACCGGCGCGCGGAACCCGGCGGCGCCGCGCAGCGCCAGCGTCTCGGCGGCGATGGCGTCGACCACCTCTGGCGCCGGGTAGACCGCGCCGTAGGTCCAGCCCTCGGGCACCCCGGCCTGGCCGGTGTGCGGGGTGTCCGGATTGATCAGCGCCAGGCCGCCGACGCCGGCGCGCTCCACCGTGCCCCGGTGGTGGAACGCCTCGACGCCCTCGGTGATCGCCGCGATCACGAACGTCTCGTGGGTGTGCCGGATGAAGGTCCGGCTGACGTACCGGGCGCGCAGCAGGTCCACCCCGGGAAGCTCGTCATAGCGCCAGTGCCGCGCCCGCTCGCCCGCGGCGGGGGCGGCGGGGCGTGCCCCCGCGGTCGGTGTCGCTCGTCGCCGTGCCATGACGGCATTGTGCGCGGTGGCGCGGTGCCGGAGGGGACGTTGTCAGTGCCGGGGTGCACGATGGGCGTATGGCTCCCGACGAGGCTCTCGACGCGTTCTCTCCCGCCACCCGCGCGTGGTTCACGGGGGCGTTCGCCGAGCCGACGCCCGCCCAGCGCGGCGCGTGGCGGGCCATCGCGGAGGAGTCGGACGTGCTGGTGGTGGCGCCCACCGGCTCCGGCAAGACGCTCGCCGCGTTCCTCGCCTCCCTCGACCAGCTGGCCGCCACCCCGCCGCCCGCAGAGCCGCTCCGCCGCTGCCGGGTGCTGTACATCTCGCCGCTCAAGGCGCTCGCGGTCGACGTCCAGCGGAACCTGCGCAGTCCGCTGACCGGCATCCGGCAGGAGTCGGTGCGGCTCGGGCTGCCGGAGCCGGAGGTCAGGGTCGGCATCCGCAGCGGGGACACGCCCGCCGCCGAGCGCCGCTCGCTCAGCACCCGGCCGCCGGACATCCTGATCACCACCCCCGAGTCGCTCTTCCTGATGCTGACCTCGGCGGCCAGGGACGCGCTGGCCGGTGTGGAGACGGTCATCCTCGACGAGGTGCACGCGGTGGCCGGCACCAAGCGGGGCGCCCATCTGGCGCTCTCGCTGGAGCGTCTCGACGAGCTGCTCGACCGCCCCGCGCGGCGGATCGGGCTGTCGGCGACCGTGCGGCCGGTGGACGAGGTGGCCAGGTTCCTGTCGCCGCAGCGCAAGGCGAAGATCGTCCAGCCGCCGTCGGGCAAGGAGTTCCGGCTCTCGGTGGTGGTGCCGGTGCCGGACATGGCGGAGCTCGCGGGCTCCCCGGTGACGGAGGCCACCGAGGCGGCCGACGACCGCCCGTCGATCTGGCCCTCCGTGGAGAACCGCATCGTCGACCTCGTCCAGGCCCACCGCTCGACCATCGTCTTCGCCAACTCCCGCCGCCTCGCCGAACGTCTGTGCAACCGGATGAACGAGATCGCCCACGAGCGGGCCGCCGGCGAGCCGCTGCCCGAGGACCACTCGGCGGCCGAGCTGATGGGTGGCTCGGGCTCCGGCAAGGGAGCGCCACCGGTGCTGGCCAGGGCGCACCACGGCTCGGTCGCCAAGGAGCAGCGGGCGCTGATCGAGGAGGACCTGAAGGCCGGCCGGCTGCCCGCCGTGGTGGCCACCTCCAGCCTGGAGCTGGGCATCGACATGGGCGCGGTCGACCTGGTCATCCAGGTGGAGTCGCCGCCCTCGGTGGCGTCCGGGCTGCAGCGGGTGGGGCGCGCCGGGCACCAGGTGGGGGCGGTCTCGGCGGGTGTGGTCTTCCCGAAGTACCGAGGTGACCTGGTGCAGTCGGCGGTGGTCACGGAGCGGATGCGGACCGGCGCCATCGAGTCGCTCCGGGTGCCGGCGAACCCGCTGGACGTGCTCGCCCAGCAGCTGGTCGCGATGACCGCGCTGGACTCCTGGGACGTGGACGAGCTGCTGACGCTGGTCCGTCGGGCCGCGCCGTTCGCCGCGCTGCCCGAGTCCGCGTACCACGCGGTGCTGGACATGCTGGCCGGCCGGTATCCGTCGGACGCCTTCGCCGAGCTGCGCCCGCGCCTGGTGTGGGACCGGGTGGGGCACACCGTGCGGGGCCGTCCCGGCGCCCAGCGGCTGGCGGTGACCTCCGGCGGCACCATCCCCGACCGGGGCCTGTTCGGCGTCTTCCTGGCCGGGGCCGACCCGAAGAAGGGCGGCGGCCGGGTCGGCGAGCTGGACGAGGAGATGGTGTACGAGTCGCGGGTCGGCGACGTCTTCACCCTGGGCACCACCTCCTGGCGGATCGAGGACATCACCAGGGACCGGGTGGTGGTCTCGCCCGCCCCCGGGGTGCCGGGCCGGCTGCCGTTCTGGAAGGGGGACCAGCTGGGCCGCCCGCTGGAGCTGGGGCGGGCGCTCGGCGCGTTCCTGCGGGAGACCAGCCGGCTGGCCCCCGAGGCGGCGAGGGAGCGGCTGACCGCGGCGGGCCTGGACGCCTGGGCCGTGGACAACGTCCAGGCGTACCTGGACGAGCAGCGCGAGGCGTGCGGTCACGTCCCGGACGACCGGACCATCGTGGTCGAGCGTTTCCGGGACGAGCTCGGCGACTGGCGCGTGGTGATCCACTCGCCGTTCGGGGCCCAGGTGCACGCGCCGTGGGCGCTGGCGCTCGGCGCCCGGCTGACCGAGCGGTTCGGACTCGACGCCCAGGTGCTGCACGCCGACGACGGGATCGTGCTGCGGCTGCCCGACGCGGACGTGTTCGCCGAGGAGTGGGCGGCGTGGGACGCCGAGTCCTCCGGCGGCGACGCCGGCGGTCCCGCCGGCGGTGACGGCGGTGCCGCGGTGGCCAGGAGCCGACCGCTGGACGGGGTGTTCGACGAGAGCCCGCCGCCGGTGGGCGCGGCCGAGGTGCTGATCGACCAGGGCGAGGTCGAGCAGCTCGTCACCGACCAGGTCGGCGGCTCCGCGCTGTTCGCGTCGCGGTTCCGGGAGTGCGCCGCCCGCGCGCTGCTGTTGCCCCGGCGCAGCCCCGGCCGGCGCACGCCGCTGTGGCAGCAGCGGCAGCGGGCCGCCCAGCTGCTCTCCGTGGCCAGCGAGTTCGGCTCGTTCCCGATCGTCCTGGAGGCGGTCAGGGAGTGCCTGCAGGACGTCTTCGACGTGCCGGGCCTGGTGGAGCTGATGGGCGACATCGAGGCTCGCCGGGTGCGGCTGGTCGAGGTGACCACCAGGGAGCCGTCGCCGTTCGCTCGTTCCCTGCTCTTCGGCTACGTCGCCCAGTACCTCTACGAGGGCGACTCGCCGCTGGCCGAGCGCCGGGCGGCGGCCCTGTCGCTGGACTCCCGGCTGCTGGCCGAGCTGCTGGGCCGGGCGGAGCTGCGCGAGCTGCTCGATCCCGAGGTGCTCGCGGATCTGGAGCTCGAGCTCGGCTGGCTCACCGAGGACCGCCGGGTGCGCGACGCGGAGGGCGTCGCCGACCTGCTGCGGGTCCTCGGGCCGCTGACGTCCGAGGACTTGGCGGTGCGCGGGGCCGAGCCGGGCTGGGCCGAGGAGTTGGCGGCGGCCCGGCGCGCGGTGCCCGTCCGGATCGCGGGTCGCGAGCACTGGGCGGCCATCGAGGACGCGGGACGGCTGCGCGACGCGCTCGGCGCCGCGCTTCCGGTCGGGGTGCCCGAGGCGTTCACCGAGCCGGTGCGCGATCCGCTCGGCGATCTGCTGGCCAGGTACGCCCGCACCCACGGGCCGTTCACGTCGGAGGCCGCCGCGGCGCGGTTCGGCCTGGGCACCGCGGTCGCCGACGGGGTGTTGCACCGGCTGGCCGCCGACGGACGGCTGGTGCAGGGCGAGTTCACCCCCGGTGGGGTGGGCCACGAATGGTGCGACCCGACGGTGCTCAGGCGGCTGCGGCGGCGCTCGCTGGCGGCGTTGCGGCACGAGCTGGAGCCGGTGCCGCCGACGGCGCTGGCCGCGTTCCTGCCTCGCTGGCAGCACGCCGGCAGCCTGCCGCCGCGCGGCGGGCCGCGCGGCATCGACGGCCTGGCCCGGATCGTCGAGCAGCTCCAGGGCGCCCCCGTGCCGGCCTCGGCGCTGGAGCGGCTGGTGCTGCCCTCCCGGGTCTCCGGATACGCGGCGCCGCTGCTCGACGAGCTGACGGCGGCGGGCGAGGTGGTCTGGGCGGGCGCCGGCGCGCTGCCCGGCACGGACGGTTGGGTCTCGCTGTACACGGCCGATGCCGCGCCGCTGCTGCTGCCGCCGCCCCGGCCGCTGGAGCTCTCGCCGGTGCACCAGACCGTGCTGGACGCGCTCTCCGGCGGGTACGGCCTGTTCTTCCGGCAGATCGCGGAGCAGGTGAGGGCCGCCGGGCACGAGATACCGGAGACCGGGCTGGCCGCGGTGGTGTGGGAGCTGGTCTGGTCCGGTCGGCTGACCAACGACACCCTGGGGCCGCTGCGCACCCTGCTCGGCTCGGGGCGCACCGCCGGCGCCGTGGCGCACCGGGCCCGGCGCACGGCGCCGCGTGGCCGCTGGGGTGCGACGCCGGGTCTCGCGCCGGGCCGTGCGCCGGCCTCCCGAGCCGGGGCCGGGCCGCCCACGGTGGCCGGGCGTTGGTCGCTGCTCCCCGAGCGGGAGACCGACCCGACGCTGCGGGCGCACGCGCTCGCCCGCACGCTGCTGGACCGGCACGGCGTGGTCACCCGCGGCGCGGTCGCCGCGGAGGGCGTCGAGGGCGGGTTCGCGGCGACCTACCGGGTGCTGTCCGCCTTCGAGGACAGCGGGCAGGCCCGCCGTGGGTACGTGGTGGAAGGGCTGGGCGCGGCCCAGTTCGCCATGGACGGCGCGGTGGACCGGCTGCGGGCGATCAGCGGCGCGGCGGAGCGCTCGGCCGAGGAGGCCACGCACCAGGCCGTGGTGCTGGCCGCGGCCGACCCGGCCAACGCCTACGGCGCCGCCCTGCCGTGGCCCGAGCCGCCCGCCGGCGGACCGCAGACCGCGGGACACAAGCCGGGGCGGAAGGCCGGCGCCCTGGTGGTGCTGGTCGGCGGCGCGCTCACGCTGTACCTGGAGCGGGGCGGACGCACGCTGCTGGCCTGGCCGCCGGAGGGCGACCAGACGGCGGCGGAGGGAGCCCTGACCCGTGCCGCCGAGGCGCTCGCCCAGGCGGTGCGGCAGGGCGCGGTGGGCACCCTGACGGTGGAGCGGGTCAACGGGTCACCGGCGCTGGCCGACCCCTTCTGGGCGGGAGTGCTGGAGTCGGCGGGCTTCCACGCGACGCCGCGCGGGCTGCGCCTGCGGCCCTAGCCGCCGGCCGGCGGTGCCGCGCGGCGTTGTGTGGCGTTCTCCGGCGCTCGCGGCGTGGCGGGCTCCATGGGGGTGCGACGCCGTGTGCCGGGGCGTGCCCGGGCCCTGAGGGGCCGGGACGGGGGCGGAGAGGGAGTCGAGCGGACGCCGGGGCGGCTCAGGCGGCCACCACGTCGACGGCCTCGCTCGGGCTCTTGATGGTGACGTGGTCGTCGGGGCGGTGGGTGACGGAGGTCACCCGGACCGGGTTGAGCATGGTGCGCTCGGCCAGGCCACGCCCGGCCGGGACCCCCAGCGCGGGCACGGGGTCGCTGGCGGCGGCGGACTGGGCCAGCTCGGCGAGCGCCAGCTCGTCGCTCACCTCGCGCAGCAGCTCCGACATCCGCAGGTCCAGCGCGTCGCAGATCGCGGAGAGCAGCTCGGAGGAAGCTTCCTTCTGTCCCCGCTCCACCTCGGAGAGGTAGCCAAGTGAGACCCGGGCGGAGGATGACACTTCACGCAGAGTACGGCCCTGACGCTGGCGCTGCCGACGCAGCACGTCACCCAGCAGGCGACGGAGCAGGATCATCGGTGGCTCCCTCCTCGGACCGTTGGCCTCGCTTGCTTCATGCCCCACCGTACCGCCTCGGACTCCAACCGGCCGGGGAGCGATGTCTTGTTCACTCAGGGCTGCAAACATCCATCCTCTCCGTTCTGTTCCGTATCCTGCCCCGCTTCCGGAGTAGCCAGAGTCAGCTCCCCGCGCAGCAGGTCGAGCACCGCGAGCACGCTGCCGGCCCGCACGGCGGCCCGGTCCCCGGAGAGAGAAAGCCGCTGAGCGACGACTCCCCGCGTTCCGGGGGTCGAAACCGCCACGTACACGGTGCCCACCGGCTGACCGTCCTGCGGTTCGGGCCCGGCGACCCCGGTGGTGGCCGCCCCCCAGTCCGCGCCGAGCCGCTCCCTGACCCCCGCGGCCAGCTGCCGGGCGACCTCCTCGTCCACGGCGCCGCGCTCCGTGAGCAGCCCGCCGTCCACGCCGAGCACGTCCCGCTTCAGGTCCGTAGCGTAGGCGGTGACGGAGCCGCGGAAGGTCCGCGAGGCGCCCGGGGTCGCGGAGAGCGCGGCGGCGACCAGACCGCCGGTCAGCGACTCGGCCACGGCGACGCTCTGCCCGGCGTCGTCGAGCAGCCGCAGCACCTCGGCGGCCAGCTCCTGCCCGGATGCGGGCTCCGCCCCGGCGGCCCCGCCGCCTGGCCCGACGGCGGCGTCCACGGGGCGGTGGCGCGGCTCAGCGCTCATCGGACCGTTCCGTGGCCGCCGCCCGGCTCCGCGCCAGTCCGGCCCGGCGCAGCAGGACGGCCCGCCGGACGTAGTCGAGGCCGGTGCCCACGGTGAGCACGACGGCGAGCGCCATCACCCACCAGCGCAGCGTCGCCAGGAAGCCGGTCAGCGCCAGGATGTACATGCCGACCCCGATCCCCTGGGCCAGGGTCTTCGCCTTGCCGCCCCGGCTGGCCGGAATCACCCCGTGCCGGATCACCCAGAAGCGGAGCAGCGTGATGCCGATCTCCCTGGTGAGGATCGTCACGGTCACCCACCACGGCAGGTCGGACAGGATCGAGAGGCACACCAGCGCCGCGCCCATGATCGCCTTGTCCGCGATCGGGTCGGCGATCTTGCCGAAGTCCGTGACCAGGTTCCTGCGCCGCGCGAGCTCGCCGTCCAGCAGGTCGGTGATCATGGCGATGGAGAACGCCGCCCAGGCCAGCGACCGCCATCCGGGGTCGTGGCCGCCGTCGGCGAACATCAGCAGCACCAGCCCCGGCACCAGGAGCATGCGCACCATGGTCAGGATGTTGGCGATGTTCCACAGATGAGGCTCGGCGGCGGCAGGCTGCGGCCCGGCCCGGCGTCCGTCCCCCGGAGCCGCGGCTGGCATGTCCGTCATCTCCCCGCCCCGGCGCCGTCCGGCGCTGAGCGGGGCACCGCCAGGAGGTCCACTCCCCGGGTGGCGGTGACCTCCACGTCGAGCAGATCGCCGAGAGCGGGCCGCGGTCCGGTGGCGGGGTCGCCCAGGACCAGGATCTGGCCGTCGGTCTCCGGCGCCTGGTGCGCGCCCCGCCCCACGGCGAGCACCTCGGGGTCGTCGGCCGGCTCCAGCGCCTCGACCAGCACCAGGGCCCGCTCCCCCACGCGCTCCTCGGCGCGCTGCGCCATCAGCTCCTCGGCCAGCGCGGTGACCCGGGCGAGCCGCTCCGCGACCAGCTCGGGGGCGTGCTGACCCGGCAGTCCGGCGGCCTCGGTACCGTCCTCGTCCGAGTAGCCGAAGACGCCGATCGCGTCGAGCCCGGCCGCGGTGAGGAAGCGCTCCAACTCCGCCAGGTCGGCCTCGCTCTCGCCCGGGAAACCGACGATGAAGTTCGACCGGACGCCGGCACTCGGTGCCCGGTCGCGGATCTCGGAGAGCAGCGCCAGGAACCGGTCGGTGTCGCCGAAGCGGCGCATGGCGCGCAGCACGCCGGGAGCCGAGTGCTGGAACGACAGGTCGAAGTAGGGGGCGACCTTCTCGGTGCCGGTGAGCACGTCGATCAGTCCCGGACGCATCTCGGCCGGCTGGAGGTAGCTGACCCGGATCCGCTCCAGCCCGTCCACCGCGGCGAGCTCGGGCAGCAACGTCTCCAGCAGCCGGATGTCGCCGAGGTCCTTGCCGTAGGAGGTGTTGTTCTCCGAGACCAGCATGATCTCCCGCACCCCCTGGTCGGCCAGCCAGCGCGCCTCGGACAGCACGTCGGTGGGGCGCCGGGAGAGGAAGGAGCCGCGGAACGACGGGATGGCGCAGAAGCTGCATCTCCGGTCACAGCCGGACGCGATCTTGACGGAGGCCACCGGGCCGCCGCCGAGCCGCCGCCGCAGGGGCGCCCGCGGGCCCGAGGCGGGCGCGACGCCCAGCGGCAGGTCGGCGGGGGCGCCGTGCCCGGGCACCGCGACGGGGGCGTCCTGGCGCTGCACGGGCGTGAGAGGCAGCAGCGAGCGCCGGTCGCGCGGCACGTGCGGGGTGTGGGCGCCGCCGCCCAGTATCGTGCGCAGCCGGGTGGAGATGTCCGCGTAGTCGTCGAAGCCCAGCACCGCGTCCGCCTCGGGCAGCGCCTCGGCCAGCTCCTTGCCGTACCGCTCGGCCATGCAGCCGACCGCGACCACGGCCCTGGTGCGGCCCCCGCCGTCGCCGGCGGCGGACTTCAGCTCGTTGGCCTCCAGCAGGGCGTCCACGGAGTCCTTCTTGGCGGCCTCGACGAAGCCGCAGGTGTTGACCACGGCGACCTCGGCGTCAGCCGCGTCGTCCACCAGGTCCCAGCCGTCCGCGGCGAGCCGTCCCGCCAGCTCCTCCGAATCCACCTCATTGCGGGCGCAACCAAGCGTGACCAGGGCGACGGTGCGGCGTTCGGACATGATCTCAGCCTACTTCGTCCGCGGCCGGGCGCCGCCCCCGGCCGAGTCGCGGCAGCCGGGAATCAGCCGGGAATCAGCCTTCCTCGGGGTCACCCGGGGTGTAACTCAGGCGCTGCACCTGCCCCATCTCGCCGACGTCCTCGATCTCCTTGCCGTTGACGTGGAGCTGCACGGCGCCGGCGTTGCCCAGCACCAGGTCCAGCTGCTCGTCGTCGGTGAAGGTCTCCGACTGGCCGTCCTGCAACACGCCCTCGTAGATCAACTGGCCGCTGCTGTCGTGGACGGAGAGCCAGCTCTCGCCGCCCTGGATGGTCGCCCTGACGGTGACCTTGTCGGCCGGCACCGCGGCCACGGCGCTCTCGGAGGGGTCGGGGCGGTCGGGCTGCTCGGTCCCCTGCTGGCCGCCGCCCTCCTGCTGCTGCTGGGTCGCGCTGGGGCTGGGGTTGCCCTCGGCCCGGGCACTGGCGTCGTCCTCGTCGCCGCTGAAGAAGGTGAAGCCGACGAAACCGATCACGGCGACGATGGCGGCCACCATGGCCGCGGTCCAGTTGGGGCGGCGCGGCTCGGGCCGGATCCGCTCCGCCTCGAACACCGGTGCGGCCGGCACGGGCGCGGGCGCGACGCCGTGCTGCTCGTTGTACAGCTCGATGACCTCGGCCGGGTCGAGCCCGACGGCCCGGGCGAGGGTGCGGACGTGTCCGCGGGCGTACACCTCGCCACCACAGCGGGAGAAGTCGTCCTGCTCGATCGCATGAACGATGGGAATGCGCACGCGGGTGGACGAACTGACCTCGTCCACGGTCATTTTGGCGTCGATGCGCGCCTGCTGGAGGGTTCGACCGACGGAAGGCCGGTCCTTGGCGGAGGAGTTGCCATTGGACACGGGTGCGCCTTTCGAGCGTGAGCCACGTGCTGCCTTGGTCAAGTCTAGGGGCGTCGGGAAAGAAGCGGGCAACCGGGCCGGCGGACTTTGTCCGCCAACAGGATGGCCGTACTTTCCGGTCGACTCCCGATGGCGGTACCTCACGCCGTCCCGCTGGCGACGAGCGCGGGGACGGGGACAATGTCCCGCCCGTGCCCGGCCGCCGGAAATGGGACGACGGGGGGTCGGCCTTATGGGTGAGTACCCCGGATGAGAGCGAGCACTCCGTCGAGTTCCTCGGGCTTGACCAGCACGTCACGGGCCTTGGAGCCCTCGCTCGGACCCACCACCCCGCGCGACTCCATGAGGTCCATCAGCCGGCCCGCCTTGGCGAAGCCGACCCGCAGCTTGCGCTGGAGCATGGAGGTGGAGCCGAACTGGGTGGAGACCACGAGCTCGGCCGCCTGACAGAGCAGGTCGAGGTCGTCGCCGATCTCCTCGTCGATCTCCCTCTTCCTGGCACTGCCGACGGTCACGTCCTCGCGGAAGACGGGCGCCATCTGCTCCTTGCAGTGCGCGACGATGGCGGCCACCTCCTCCTCGGTGACGAAGGCGCCCTGCATCCGGGTCGGCTTGTTCGCCCCCATCGGCAGGAACAGCCCGTCGCCCTTGCCGATCAGCTTCTCCGCGCCCTGCTGGTCCAGGATGACCCGGCTGTCGGCGAGCGAGGACGTGGCGAACGCGAGCCGGGAGGGCACGTTGGCCTTGATCAGGCCGGTGACCACGTCGACGCTCGGGCGCTGGGTGGCCAACACCAGGTGGATGCCGGCGGCCCTGGCCAGCTGGGTGATCCGGACGATCGCGTCCTCGACGTCCCGCGGCGCCACCATCATCAGATCGGCCAGCTCGTCGACGATGACCAGCAGGTACGGGTAGGGCACCAGCTCGCGTTCGCTGCCCTCGGGCACGGTGACCTTGCCCGCGCGCACCGCGCGGTTGAAGTCGTCGATGTGCCGGTACCCGTAGGCCGCCAGGTCGTCGTAGCGCAGGTCCATCTCGCGCACCACCCACTGGAGGGCCTCGGCGGCCCGCTTCGGGTTGGTGATGATGGGCGTGATCAGGTGCGGGATGCCCTCGTACGCGGTGAGCTCGACCCGCTTGGGATCGACGAGCACCAGCCGGACGTCCTCGGGGGTGGCGCGCATCATCACCGACGTGATGAGGCAGTTGACGCAGGACGACTTGCCGGAGCCGGTGGCGCCGGCGACCAGCATGTGCGGCATGCTGGCCAGGTTCGCCATGACGTACCCGCCCTCGACGTCCTTGCCGAGGCCGACCAGCAGCGGGTGGTCCTCGCCCATGGAGTCGGCGGTGCGCAGCACGTCGCCCAGGTTGACCATCTCGCGGTCGCTGTTGGGGATCTCGATGCCGACCGCGGACTTGCCGGGGATGGGGCTGATGATGCGGACGTCGGGGCTGGCCACCGCGTACGCGATGTTCTTCGTCAGGGCGGTGATCTTCTCGACCTTGACGGCCGGGCCGAGTTCGACCTCGTAACGGGTCACGGTCGGGCCGCGGGTGAAGCCGGTGACCCGGGCGTCAACCTTGAACTCCGTGAAGACGGTGGTGAGCGCGTCGACGACGGCGTCGTTGGCGGCGCTCCTGGTGCGCCCGGGACCGCCGCGGCGCAGCAGGTCCAGGCCGGGCAGCCCGTAGGTGATGTCGCCGGAGAGCTGGAGCTGCTCGGCCCGCGGCGGCAGCGGGGCCGACGGTTCGGGCTCGCTCTTGGTCAGGTCGGGCACGCCGCCGCGCGACTCGGTCCCGGCCGCCGCCACGCCCTCGCCGCGCGATTCGGCCGCCCGCTCGGCGCTCTTCCCCCTGCCGGACCGGCCCGTGGCGACCCGGCTGCTGAGGTCGGCCACCAGCGGCGAGGGCTGCACTCCGTGCCGCACCGCGCCGTCCAGCGCCGCGGCGGCCTCGCTGGCCACGTCCACCGGATCGGCACCGGAGCGCCGGGGCGACGACGCCGCCCCGGCACCGCCCCGGGACGCGCGGCGGCGCGGCGCCCGGCGGCGCTCCAGGGCCTCCTCCTCGGCCTCCAACGGGTCGGCGGGCTCGGCCCTGTCGGGGCGACGGCTGGGCCGCCAGTCCGCCTCGGGGCCCGGCTCCGGCTCGAACTCCTCGGCCGGCCGGGCCGCGGGCATCAGGCCGATCCGGGCGGCGGCCTGGCGCAGCCGCCGGGGCACGGCGTTGACCGGCGTGGCGGTGACCACCAGCAGCCCGAAGAGGGTCAGCAGCGACAGCAGGGCGACCGCGAGCGGCTCGCCGACGGCGACGATGAGCGGGCGGGAGGCGGCCCAGCCGATCTGCCCCCCGGTGTCGCGGATGGCCTGGGCGCCGTCCTCGCGGCCCGGCGCGCCGGTGAAGACGTGCACCAGGCCGAGCACGCCGACCAGCAGGGCCGAAAGGCCGATGACGATACGGCCGTTGGCCTCCTGCTGCTCCGGATGCCGGACGAGCCGGATCGCGATGAAGCCGAGAATCAGCGGGAACACCAGGTCGAGGCGTCCGAGCGCGCCGGTGATCACCTCGGTGACCAGGTCGCCGACCGGCCCCCGCAGGTCCGACCAGGTGCCGGCCGCGGTGACCAGGGTCAGGCCGATGAGCAGCAGCGCGACGCCGTCCTTGCGGTGCGCGGGATCAAGTCCCTTGGCGCCCCGCCCTATTCCGCGCAGCAGGGCGCCCACGGGCCGGGCGATGCCCATCCACAGGGCGCGCAGCACGCGGAACACCATCCGGGGCGCGGAGGACGGCTGCTTGGGCGGAGGCTTCTTGGCCGCCGTCTTCCTGGCCGCACTCGGCTTGGCCGGGGCCTTCTTGGCGGGCGGCTTCCTGGCGCCCCCGCCGCTGCGCCCGGCGCGTGCGCTGGCGGAACCCTTGCCGGACGTACGTGAGGCCATGGGGGTGAGAGTACCGGGGTCGTCGCGCCCAGGCACGAACCGCGAGGCATCCGGGACCTGACGGTGACGCGGCCGCCCGGGGCGGAACCGCGAAGGCTCAGCCCTGGTGCGAGTCGACCGACTCCGGCTCCTCCTCGGCACCCGGCTGCAGGGCGTCCAACGCGCGGCGCAGGCCGGCGATCTTCCGCTCCAGATGGGCCGCGGTGGACACCGCGGGGCCGCCGCCGGAGCCGGCCAACTCCTTCGACAGCGCCTCCGCCTGCTCCTCCACGGCGGCCAGCCGCGCGGACAGCTCGGGGAGCAGACCGCCGGTGCGCTCCTCGGCCTCGACCGAGCCCTGGCCGCCCTCCAGCTCGCGGCGGAGCAGCGCGGCCTGCTCGCGCAGCTGCACGTTCTTCTTGTGCAGGTCGACGAAGACCGAGACCTTGGCCCGCAGCACCCAGGGGTCGAAGGGCTTGGAGATGTAGTCCACGGCACCGGCCGCGTATCCCCGGAAGGTGTGGTGCGGGCCGTGGTTGATCGCCGTCAGGAAGATGATGGGAATGTCGCGGGTGCGCTCACGCCGCTTGATGTGTGCCGCCGTCTCGAAGCCGTCCATGCCAGGCATCTGGACGTCCAGCAGGATGACCGCGAAGTCCTCCGTGAGCAGCGCCTTGAGCGCCTCTTCCCCTGACGATGCCCGAACCAGCGTCTGATCGAGCGCCGAGAGAATCGCCTCAAGCGCCAGCAGATTCTCGGGCCGGTCATCGACCAGGAGGATCTTGGCCTTCTGCACCATGGCCTGTCCTCCTCGCCCCTGCGGCACGCCTCCGCGCCGCCATCGTGGACGGCCACCTCATGCCGTCCGGTCCTGTGCTGGACATGGTGGCATCCCCGCCTGCCCCCGTGCCAGCCAACCGGGACAACCACCCTCACAACGAACGGTGGCCGTCCTCAGTGCCCGGTCCCTCATCCAAGCACCGCAAGTGTTCCGGCAGATGCCCGCTGCACCAGGAACTCATCCGGTGGTCCGTTTGGCGGACAACACGCCCGAATTCCGGTGATCAACGCATTGCGCTGCGTCACCTTACCACGCTGGGTCAGGCGCGGCGAGCCGGCCTGTACGCACTGCGACAAACGCCCACGGCGCCCGCGGTGTTCCCCGTCCGGGACGCCGTGGCCCATGTCACCTTCCGTCCAGCCACTGGCTCATGACGTGCAGGAGCTGGTCCGTGTCGACCGGCTTGGTCACGTGGTCGGAGGCCCCGGACTCGATGCTCTTCTCGCGGTCCCCCTTCATGGCCTTGGCGGTCAGCGCGATGATCGGCATCTCCGCGAACTGCGGCATCCGCCGGATCGCGGCCGTCGTGGCGTAGCCGTCCATCTCCGGCATCATGATGTCCATCAGGACCAGCACGATGTCCTCGTTGGACTCCAGCACCTCGATGCCCTCGCGCCCGTTCTCGGCGTAGAGCACCTTCAGTCCGTGCTGCTCCAGGACGCTGGTGAGCGCGAAGACGTTGCGGACGTCGTCGTCGACGATCAGCACCTTCCGGCCCCGGAAGTCGCGGAACTTCCGGCGTCGCTTCGCCTCGCCCGTGGCGGCCTGGGCGGCGTCGCGCCGCTCCGCCTCCGGACGCGGCGGCTCCTGCCGGCTCTGGCCGCTGTCCAGGGAGCGCTCCCGGTGCCGCCGGGTCAACGACTCCGCGGCCCGCTCGGCCGCCACGGCGGCCTTGCGGCTCTCCAGGTCCGACCGCGCCAGCGACGCCCGCCCGACGGGCGGCAGCGCCGCGGCCGGCTCGGCCACCCCGCCGGTCCCCGCGACCGTCCCGGCCGCCTCCCGGCCGCCGTCGGCCAGCTCGTCCCGCTCGACGACCGCCTCCTCGACGACGCCCAGGGTGCCGGCGGCGAGCCGGCCGTAGCCGGGCGGCGGGAGCTCGGTGGGCTGCAGCGGCAGGTAGAGGGTGAAGGTGGAGCCGCGGCCCGGCTCGCTGGCGGCGTGGATCTCGCCGCCGAGCAGCCGGGCGATCTCCCGACTGATCGACAGACCGAGACCGGTGCCGCCGTACTTCCGGCTGGTGGTGCCGTCGGCCTGTTTGAACGCCTCGAAGATCACCCGCATCTTGCTCGCCGCGATCCCGATGCCGGTGTCGGAGACGGCGAAAGCGATCAGCGGCGCCTCGGCGTCCCGCACCGAGCCGTTCTCCAGCATCTGCTCGCGGATCTCCTGCGGCACCTCGGGTCCCGCCGGCCTGATCACCAGCTCGACGGAGCCGGAGTCCGTGAACTTGGCGGCGTTCGAGAGCAGGTTGCGCAGCACCTGGACCAGGCGCTGCTCGTCGGTGTGCAGGGTGGCCGGCAGCTCAGGGGAGACCCGCACCGAGAACTCCAGGTTCTTCTCCGCGGTGAGCGGACGGAACGACGCCTCGACGTAGTCCACGAGCTGCACCAGCGCGATGCGGCTGGGGGTCACGTCCATCTTGCCGGCCTCGACCTTCGACAGGTCGAGGATGTCGTTGATGAGCTGCAACAGGTCGGATCCGGCGCCGTGGATGGTCTCGGCGAACTCCACCTGCTTCGGCGAGAGGTTGCCCTCGGCGTTGTCGGCCAGCAACTTGGCCAGGATCAGCAGCGAGTTGAGCGGCGTGCGCAGCTCGTGCGACATGTTCGCCAGGAACTCCGACTTGTACCGCATGGAGACCGCGAGCTGTTCGGCGCGCTCCTGCAGGCCGCGCCTGGCCTCCTCGATCTCGGTGTTCTTCAGCTCGATGTCGCGGTTGGTGGAGGCCAGCAGCTGGGCCTTCTCCTGCAGTTCCTCGTTCGACTCGCGGAGCGCGCGCTGCTGCGCCTCCAGCTGGTTCGAGCGGTCCCTGAGCTCCTCGGTCAGCTCCTGGAACTGCTTCAGCAGCATTTCCGTGCGGGTGTTGACGCTGATCGTGTTGACGCTCGTGGCGATCATCTCGGCCATCTGGTTGAGGAAGTCGCGCTCGATCTGCGTGAAGGGCTGGAAGGACCCGAACTCCAGCACCCCCAGCATCCGGTCCTCGAACAGCACCGGCAGCACGATGCCGTGCGCGGCCGGGGTCTCGCCGAGCGCCGAGGAGATCTTCAGGTAGTTCTCGGTCGTCGGCCCGAAGAGGATCGTCCGGCGCTCCTCGGCGGCGGTGCCGACCAGCGACTCGCCCGGCTGGAACGTCAGCGTGCTGGTGCCCTTGGGCGAGCCGTAGGAGCCGATCATGCGCAGCAGGTACGAGCCGTTCTCGCCGGGCCCGGCGACCACCTCGGAGTCGCCGTCGGTGGGCACCGCCAGGAAGAACGCGCCGAGTTGGGCGCCGACCGCGGGCGCCAGCTCGCTGGTGATCAGCGTCGCCACGTCCTTCAGCTCGCGGCGGCCCTGCATCAGCGCCGAGATCCGGGCCAGGTTGCCCTTCAGCCAGTCCTGCTCGACGTTGGTCTTGGTGGTCTCCCGCAGGTTGCTGATCATCGTGTTGATGGTTTCCTGCAGGCTGAGGATCTCGCCGGCGGCGTCCGCGTCGAGGTTGGCGCCGTGGTCGCCTCGGGTCACCGCGTTGGCGACCCGGGCGATCTCCCGCACCTGGCGGGTGAGGTTGCCCGCCATCTCGTTCACCGAGTCGGTCAGGTCCTTCCAGGTGCCGGCGACCCCGGGCACCAGTGCCTGGCCGCCCAGTAGTCCCTCGGTGCCCACCTCGCGGGCGACCTTGGTGACCTGCTCGGCGAACGACGACAGCTGGTCGACCATGGTGTTGAGGGTGTTCTTCAGGTCGAGCATCTCGCCCCAGGCGTCGATGTCGATCTTCTTGGTCAGGTCGCCGTTCGCGATCGCCTTGGTGACCATCGTGATGTTGCGGACCTGCCCCGTGAGGTTCGACGCCATCGAGTTCACGGACTCGGTGAGGTCCTTCCAGGTGCCGGACACGCCCGGCACCTTGGCCTGGCCGCCCAGCCGGCCCTCGGTGCCCACCTCGCGGGCCACCCTGGTCACCTGGTCGGCGAACGACGACAGCGTGGTGACCATCCGGTTGACCGTGTCGGCGAGCTGGGCGACCTCGCCCCTGGCCTTGACCGTGACCTGCTTGGTCAGATCGCCGTTGGCCACCGCCGTGGCGACCTCCGAGATGTTGCGGACCTGCTCGGTCAGGTTGCCGGCCATCAGGTTGACGTTGTCCGTCAGGTTCTTCCAGGTGCCGGAGACGCCCTTGACCTCGGCCTGGCCGCCGAGCCGGCCCTCCGTGCCCACCTCGCGGGCCACCCGCGTCACCTGGTCGGCGAACGACGACAGCTGGTCCACCATCGTGTTCACGGTGGTGACCAGGCCGAGGATCTCGCCCCGCGCGTCCACGGTGATCTTCTTGGACAGGTCACCGTCGGCGACCGCCTTGGTGACCTCGGCGATGTTCCGCACCTGCGAGGTGAGGTTGTTGGCCATGTCGTTCACCGAGCTGGTGAGGTCCTTCCAGGTGCCCGAGACACCCTTCACCTCCGCCTGCCCGCCGAGCCGGCCCTCGGTACCCACCTGCTGTGCCACCTGGGTGACCTGCTCGGCGAACGAGGAGAGTTGGTCCACCATGGTGTTGACGGTGTTCTTGACCTCCAGGATCTCGCCGCGCGCGTCCACCGTGATCTTCTGCGACAGATCGCCGCGGGCCACGGCGGTGGCCACCTGGGAGATGTTCCGCACCTGGTCGGTGAGGTTCGACGCCATGTCGTTCACCGAGTCGGTCAGGTCGCGCCACACGCCGGCGACGCCGGACACCTGGGCCTGGCCGCCCAGCCGCCCCTCGGTGCCCACCTCGCGGGCCACGCGGGTGACCTCGGCCTGGAACGACGACAGCTGGTCGACCATCCGGTTGACCGTGTTCTTGACCTCGAGGATCTCGCCGCGGGCGTCCACGGTGATCTTCTGCGACAGGTCGCCGTCCGCCACCGCGGTGGTCACCTGGGCGATGTTGCGGACCTGGTCGGTGAGGTTGGAGGCCATGCCGTTCACCGAGTCGGTCAGCTGCTTCCAGGTGCCGCTGATGTCGTCGACCTTGGCCTGGCCGCCCAGCCGCCCCTCGATGCCCACCTCGGTGGCGACCCGGGTGACCTCCGCCTGGAACGACGACAGCTGGTCCACCATCCGGTTGACGACGTTCTTCAGCTCCAGCATCTCGCCGGCGACGTCCACCGTGACCTTCTGCGAGAGGTCGCCCGCGGCCACGGCCTTGGTGACGTTCGAGATGTCCCGCACCTGGCCCGTGAGGTTGCGGAACGCCGTGTTCACGGAGTCGGTCAGGTCCTTCCAGGCGCCGCCCACGCCCAGGATGGACGCCTGGCCGCCCAGCACGCCCTCGTCGCCGATCTCCCGCGCCACCCGGGTGACCTCGTACTGGAAGGACGACAGCTGGTCCACCATCTTGTTGACGGTGATCTTCAGGTCCTCCATCTCACCCGAGACGTCGACGGTGACCTTCTGGGACAGGTCCCCGTTGGCCACCGCGGTCGTCACCTGGGAGATGTCCCGCACCTGGCGGGTGAGGTTGCGGAAGGCGGTGTTCACCGAGTCGGTGAGCTCCTTCCACACCCCGGCCACGCCCGGCACCCGGGCCTGGCCGCCCAGCCGGCCCTCCGTGCCGATCTCGCTGGCGGTCCTGATCACCTCGTCGGCGAACGAGCGCAGCGTGCCCGTCATGTCGTTGATGGTCTCGGCGAGCTGGGCGACCTCGCCGCTGGCGGAGACCGTGATCGTCTGGGACAGGTCGCCGTTCGCGACCGCCGTCGTGACCTGCGAGATCTCCCGCACCTGCTTGGTCAGGTTGCCGGCCATCGTGTTGACCGAGTCGGTCAGGTCCTTCCAGACGCCGGCCACGTCCGCCACCTCGGCCTGCCCGCCGAGCACGCCGTCGGTGCCGACCTCCCGGGCCACGCGGGTGACCTCCTCCTGGAAGGAGGACAGCTGGTCGACCATCTTGTTGACGGTGTTCTTGAGGTCCTCCATCTCGCCGGAGACGTGGACCGTGACCTTCTGCGAGAGGTCGCCCGCGGCGACCGCCTTGGTCACCGTGGAGATGTCGCGGAACTGCGCCGCGAGCCGGGCCGCCATCGTGTTGACCGAGTCGGTCAGGCCCTTCCAGGCACCCGACATCCCGCGCACCTGCGCCTGGGTGCCGAGGCGACCCTCGGTGCCGACCTCGGTGGACAGCCGGGTCACCTCGTCGGTGAACTCGGTGAGCTGGTCGACCAGCCCGTTCACCGTCCGGCCGACCTTCAGGAACTCGCCGCGCAACGGCCGGCTCGCGCCGTTGTTCGCGTGGGCCCGCAGGTCCATCCGCTGTTCCAGGTCGCCGTCGGCGATCGCGCCCAGCACCCGGCCCACCTCGGAGACGGGCCTGACCAGGTCCTCGACCAGATCGTTCGCGTCGTCCACGGCCTTGGCCCAGGCGCCCTCGCAGGCGCCGGTCTCCATCCGCTCGGTGAGCTTGCCCTCCCGGCCGACGACCCGCCGCACCCGGGCCAGCTCCCCGGTGACGTGGAGGTTGCGCTCGGCCACCTGGTTGTACACGGCGGCGATCTGGGCCATCGGCCCGTCGCCGGTGACGGCCAGCCGCTTCCGGAGATTCCCGTCCCGCATGGACTCCAGCGCCGCCAGCAGGCGACTCAGCGACGCGGCGTCCACCTCGACGGTGCCGGTGCCCCGGGACCGTCCCGTACGCCCACGCGCGCCGGCGCGCGTCACCGCTCCGTCAGACACCACTGTGTCCCTCCCGCTGGATCGATCATCCCGCCCGCGCGCACACGCCGAGCGCTTCCAGTGTTTCACTCCCACCGGACCGGGCGATAACAGTTCGGCAGCATCCCATACTGCTGTTTTCCCGGTCAGGGGGAAATCCCTGGATGCACCGTCCGCGCGAGCACGAGAGGTCAGTAACCTGGCTTCGGGCTGTCCACGTGACATCCGGGTAGCGACGAGACACACCTTTGGGGGAGTGACGTGATCACCGCGCGGGCCGCGGCCACCTTCGAACCGGTTGGGCGCTCCGTCGCGACCGCGCGTGGTTTCGTCCGGGACACTCTGCAGGGCTGGGGCCTGGCCGACCTGATCGAGGACGCCGTGGTGCTCACCAGCGAGCTGGTCACCAACGCGGTGGTCCACGCCGGCACGGCGGCCGAGGTCCGCTGCCTGCGGGACGCCCGCGGCGTCCGGATCGAGGTCATCGACCGGCATCCGGAGCGCCACCTCCCGCTCGCCGAGGTCTCCCGCGGCCAGCTGGACCTGAACAGCGAGGGCGGCCGCGGCCTGATGCTGTGCGCCGCGCTGGCCACCCGCTGGGGCGTGGACTACACCACCACCGACAAGTGCGTGTGGTTCCGGCTGGACGAGCAGGACCTTCCGGTGGGCACCCGCTCCGCGGGTCCGGTGCTGCCCGACGAGTCGCTGCCGGTCAGCGACACCCGGGTCCGGGTCGCGGTGGTGCAGATCGACCGCGCCGACACCGTCACCGCGTGGAACAGCGACGCGACGGAGCTCTTCGGCTACCCGGAGGAGCAGATCGTCGGCAAGCCGCTGGCCGACCTCGCCGCCTGGCCGCAGACGCCGGGCACGGGCACGGGCATCGCCGAGGCGCTGTCCCTGTCGCGCTGGGAGGGCAGCTACGGGCTCCGCGACTCCGAGGGCCGCACGATGCCGGTCTACGCATGTCACCTGCGGGTCAGGGACGCGCACGGCGAGCCGTCGACGGTATGCCTGATCGTCCGGGACCAGGAGCGCGCGATCCTGCAGGGTCCGACCCGGGTGCCGGTGCACGGGGACTCGCTGGACCGCTCGGCCGGTGACCCGTTGGACGGGCTGATCGGCTCGCCGCCGCCCGACGACCTGGACGGCCTGCTCCAGCGCACGGTCGAGCGGGCGCGTGACATGCTCGACGGCGACGCGGCGTTCCTGCTGCTCGCCACCGACGACGAGACGGAGCTCGAGGTGCGGGCCACCACGGGCCTGCCCTCGGCGAGACAGCGCTTCGCCCGGGTGCCGGTGGAAACCGGCAGCGGGCGGTACGGCTCGGCCAGGATGCCGGCGGTGCACGAGGACCTGGCGACCTCGCCGGGCGCGGTTCCGCTGCTGTCCGGCACCGGAATGCACGCCGTGGTGAGTGTGCCGCTGAAGGTGGAGGGCCGGCTGACCGGCTCGATCGGCGTGGCCTCCGAGATGCCGGGCCGGTACGGGAACGAGGAGGCGCTGCGGCTCCAGTTCGCGGCCGACCGGATCGCGCTGGCGGTCGAGTCGGCGCGGCTGACGGAGCTGGAGCGGCTGCGCCGTGGCTCGCTGGCCTTCCTGGTCGAGGCGTCGGAGCTGCTGGCCGGCACGCTGGACCGGGACCAGACGCTCGCCCTGATGGCGCAGATGATCGTGCCGACGCTGGCCACCTGGTGCGCCGTCTACACGCTGCCGGAGGCCGGCTCGGAGCCGGTGCTCTCCTATGTGCTGCACGAGGACGAGGAGCGCATCGACGGCATCAAGTCGCTGCTGGACCAGGTGGACCCGCCGGAACCTGGGGCGGGACAAGGCGTGCGTCAGTGGACCGCGCCGGCGGACGCGGCGCACAACACGACGCTCCGCACCTCGCTGCGCAGCCTGGCCCTGGGGAAGCTGCCGCCGAAGCCACCGGAGACCAGCCACTCCACGGCGACCGCCGTCGGCGGCGAGACGGTGGTGCTGCCGCTGCTGGCCCGCAACCGGGTGATCGGCCTGCTGGCCCTGGGCAAGCCCACGGACGAACGGTTCCGTCAGGACATCCTGGAGTTGGCCGAGGACCTCTCCCGGCGTGCGGCGCTGGCCCTGGACAACGCGCGGCTCTACAGCGAGCGCACCGCGATCAGCCAGTCGCTGCAACGAAGCCTGCTGCCGCCCGAACTGCCGGACATCGACGGCGTGGAGGTGGAGGTCGTCTACCGGGCCGCCGGCGAGGGCAACGAGGTGGGCGGCGACTTCTACGACGTCTTCCCGATCCGCGAGGGCGCCTACGGCTTCGCCATCGGAGACGTGTGTGGCACGGGCCCGTTGGCCGCGGCGGTCACCGGACTGGCGCGGAACGCGCTGCGGCTGCTGGCCCGGGAGGGCCTGGGCGGCCCGGCGGTGCTGGAGCGGCTCAACGCGGCGATTCTGGAGCAGGGCCCGCGGTCCCGTTTCCTCACGCTGCTGTACGGCGAGTTGTGGCCGCAGCCGGAGGGCGGCGCGCTGCTGAAGATGGTCTGCGCGGGCCATCCGCTGCCGCTGCGGTTGACGCCCGACGGCCAGGTGGCGCCGGCGGCGAACCCGCAGCCGCTGCTCGGTGTGATGGACGACCTGGAGCTGTACGAGCAGACGACGACGCTGAGCCCCGGGGACGTGCTGCTGTGCGTCACCGACGGGGTGACGGAGCGGCGTGAGGGCACCCGGATGCTCGGCGACGACGGCCTGGCGGTCGTGTTGAGTTCGTGCACGGGCATGACCGCGGGCGCGGTCGCCGCCCGGGTGTCGAGGGCCGTGGAGCGTTTCGCGGCCGACGCCCCCTCGGACGACATGGCGATCCTGACCCTGCGGATTCCGGAGTAGCGGCCGAATAGCGGTAGCCGAATGGCGGTAAAGACCGTCTGGTGGTGAGAGGCCGTTGCCCTGGCCCTGCCGCCCGCTCCGACAGAACGCAGAAATGGGTGTGGTCCCACCAGAGTTACCTGGTGGGACCACACCCATCATCAAAAATAGTCCGGCGGTGACCTACTCTCCCACACGGTCCCCCATGCAGTACCATCGGCGCTGGGAGGC
>NZ_JBDPLU010000045.1:0-19911 GCF_039871525.1 Streptomyces sp. B6B3
ACCCCGCCCCCAACCCCGACGCCCCCCGCCGACCTCCAGGCCCACTTCGAGCGCACCGTCGAGCGCGACCAGCGCGTCGAGCCACGGGACTGGATGCCCGACGGCTACCGCAGGACCCTGGTCCGGCAGATCGCGCAGCACGCCCATTCGGAGATCATCGGCATGCAGCCGGAGGGCGAGTGGATCACCCGCGCGCCCACGCTGCGCCGCAAGGCGATCCTCTTCGCCAAGGTGCAGGACGAGGCCGGGCACGGGCTCTACCTGTACTCGGCCGCCGAGACCCTGGGCGCCGACCGGGCGGACCTGACGGAACGGCTGATCGACGGCCGCCAGAAGTACTCGTCGATCTTCAACTACCCGACGCCGACATTCGCCGACGTCGGCACCATCGGCTGGTTCGTGGACGGCGCCGCGATCTGCAACCAGGTCCCGCTGTGCCGCTCGTCCTACGGGCCGTACGCGCGGGCCATGGTGCGGATCTGCAAGGAGGAGTCGTTCCACCAGCGGCAGGGCTACGAGCTGCTGCTCACCATGATGCGCGGCACCGAGGCCCAGCGGGAGATGGTCCAGGACGCGGTGAACCGCTGGTGGTGGCCGTCGTTGATGATGTTCGGGCCGCCGGACGACGCGTCGCCCAACTCCGCCGCCTCGATGGCCTGGCGGATCAAGCGCCACAGCAACGACGAACTGCGCCAGCGTTTCGTCGACATGACCGTGCCGCAGGCCGAGCGGCTCGGCGTCACCCTGCCCGACCCCGAACTGCGCTGGAACGCCGAACGCGGACACCACGACTTCGGCACCCCGGACTACGCGGAGCTGCGCCGGGTGATCGGCGGCGACGGGCCGTGCAACGCCCAGCGGATGGCGCGGCGCCGGACCGCCCACGCCGAGGGCGCCTGGGTGCGCGAGGCGGCCGCCGCGCACGCCGCCAAACAGGCGGCCCGGCGGGGAAGTCCGCGGCAGGGGAGCGGGGCATGAGCGCGGCGCGCGGCGGCTGGCCGCTGTGGGAGGTGTTCGTGCGGAGCAAGCGCGGGCTGAACCACGTGCACGTCGGCTCGTTGCGGGCGGCCGACCAGCGGATGGCGCTCACCCACGCCCGCGACGTGTACACCCGCCGCAACGAGGGCGTCTCCATCTGGGTGGTGCGCAGCGAGGACATCTGCGCCTCCGCGCCCGACGAGCGCGACCCGTTCTTCGATCCCAGCGGCGACAAGGTCTACCGCCACCCCACCTTCTACGACATCCCCGACGACATCCCCTCCATCTAGCCTCAGCCGGGAGGCGCGTCATGGACGACCCCGTGGACGACACCGTGGACGACACCGTGGACGACCACGTGTACCTGTCGCTGGCCGAGGGGCACGCCGACAACGACGCACGCTGGGCCTTCGGCACCGGATTCACCGACCCGTTGCACGGCGTGGACACCGCGCTGCCCGCCGGCGTCGACGGGCCCGCCCTCGCCGCGTGCTGCCTGGCGCTGGGCGACGACGCCCTGGTCTCCGCCCAACGGCTGGCCGAATGGTGCACCCGGGCACCGGAGTTGGAGGAGGAGCTGGCGCTGGCCAACATCGGGCTCGACCTCCTCGGCCAGGCCCGGCTGCTGTACTCCCGGGCCGGACAGGCGGACGGGAGCGGGCGCGGCGAGGACCACTACGCCTACCTCCGCGGCCCGTCCGAGTTCCGCAACGTGTGCCTCGCCGAACTGCCCAACGGCGACTTCGCCGCGTCCGTCGCCCGGCTGCTGGTGCTCTCCGCCTGGCGGCTGGCCCTCCTGGAACAGCTGATCGACGCGCCCGATCCGGTGCTCGCCGCGATCGCCGCCAAGGGCGCCAAGGAGCTCCACTACCACCGCCAGTACGCCGCGGAATGGGTGGTGCGGCTCGGCGACGGAACGGTCGAGTCGCACCGCCGGATGCGCGACGGCATGGCCGCCCTCGCGCCCCAGCTCGCCGAACTCCTCGCCCCCGACGCCGCCCTGGAGCGCTTCGGCGCCCGTCCCACCCCGGCCTGGGAGGCGGTGACGGCCGTGCTCCGGACGGTCGGCGAGGCCGCGCGCATCCCGGTGCCCGGCCCCGAACCGGCCGGTCCCGAACCGGCGAGTTTGGTGGGTCCGTTCGGCCGGGCCGGCCGGCATACCGAGCATCTGGCGCCGCTGCTCGCGGAGTTGCAGAGCGTGGCCCGCGCGCATCCGGACGGGGTGTGGTGACCGTGGCCCTCGGCGAGGCGCTGGCCCGGGCCCGCCGCGCGGTCGGCGAGGTCACCGACCCGGAGCTGCCGATGCTCACCCTGGCGGACCTGGGCGTCCTGCGGGGCCTGGCGATCGACGCCGGCGGCACGGTGTCCGTCACCCTCACCCCCACCTACAGCGGCTGCCCGGCCCTGGCGGAGATGCGCGCCGCCGTGGACCGGCGGCTGCGCGCCGCCGGCTTCGCCGACATCGAGATCCGCACCCAGCTGCACCCGCCGTGGACCACCGACGCGATCACGTCCGAGGGCCGCCGCAAGCTCGCCGAGCACGGCATCGCCCCGCCCGGCGCGCGTTCGCCCGGTGAGCGCTCGCCCGGCCCGGTGCCACTGGTGCTGTCGCCGGCGCGCCGGGCCCTGCCCTGCCCCCGTTGCCGGTCCGTGGACACCGAGGAGACCTCCCGGTTCGGCCCGACCCCCTGCACGGCCCTGTGGCGCTGCCGCGCCTGCCGGGAGCCGTTCGAGCACGTCAAGGAGTTCTGAATGACCGCCGGAACTCCCGTACGGCCGCGCCGAGGCGCCGCCTTCCACCCGCTGCGCGTCGCCCGGGTCGAGCCGCTGTGCGACGACGCGGCGGCCGTCACCTTCGCGGTGCCGGACGGCCTCGCCGAGGCGTACGCCTTCCGGCCCGGGCAACACCTCACGCTGCGTCGCACGGTCGAGGGACACGAGGAGCGCCGTTCGTACTCGCTCTGCTCGCCCGCCGGCGCCGCGCCGCGGATCGGGGTCCGGATGGTGCCGGGCGGCCTGTTCTCGCCCTGGCTGGTGCGGGACGTCAGGCCGGGGGACGTGGTCGAGGTGATGGCCCCGCCCGGCGGCGCCTTCACGCCGCGCCTCGGCGCGCCGGGCCGGCACGTGCTGGTCGCCGCGGGCAGCGGCGTCACGCCGATGGTGTCCATCGCCCCGTCCCTGCTCGCCGCGCATCCGGCCGCCGAGGTCGTCCTCGTCTACGGCAACCGCCGCACCGACACCGTGATGTTCGCCGACGAGCTGGCCGACCTGAAGAACGCGCACCTCGCCCGGCTCCAGCTCGTCCACGTGCTGTCCCGCGAACCGCGCGAGACGGAGCTGTTCTCCGGACGCCTGGACGCGGCCCGGCTGACGGCGCTGTTGGACGCCCTGATCCGGCCCGAGTCCGGCGACCACTGGTGGCTGTGCGGCCCCGACGGCATGCTGCGCGCCGCCCGGACGGCGCTCGCCGACCACGGCGTCCCGGCCGGCCGGATCCACCAGGAGCTGTTCCACGTCGCCGACGAGCCGCCGCGGCCGATGCCCCTCCGCCGTGACGACGCCGCCGAGGCAGAGGGCGGCCCGGGCAGCAAGGTCACGGTCGTCCTGGACGGCCGCGCCACGACCACGGTGGTGCCGCGGGACCGCACCGTGCTGGAGGGCGCCCAGCGCTCCCGGCCCGACATCCCGTTCGCCTGCAAGGGCGGCGTGTGCGGCAGTTGCCGGGCGCGCGTCGTCGAGGGCGAGGCGCGCATGCGCCGGAACTTCGCCCTGGAGGACGCCGAGGTGGCGGCGGGCTACGTGCTGACGTGCCAGAGTTTCCCCACGTCCGAAGCGCTCACCGTGGACTTCGACAGCTGAGGAGCAACCACCCATGACCGTCCGACTCGACGTCGCCGAGGGCGTCGGCACCATCCGGCTCGACCGCCCGCCGATGAACGCGCTGGACATCGCGGCCCAGGACGAACTGCGCGAGGCCGCCGCGGAGTCGGTGCACCGCGACGACGTGCGCGCCGTCATCCTCTACGGCGGCGAGAAGGTCTTCGCGGCCGGTGCGGACGTCAAGGAGATGCAGGCCATGGACCACTCGGCCATGGTCACCCGCGCCCGCCCGCTCCAGGACGCCTTCACCGCCGTGGCCCGCATCCCCAAGCCCGTGGTGGCCGCCGTCGCGGGCTACGCCCTGGGCGGCGGCTGCGAGCTGACCCTCTGCGCGGACCACCGGATCGCCGCCGAGACCGCCACCTTCGGGCAGCCGGAGATCCTCCTCGGCCTGATCCCCGGCGCGGGCGGCACCCAACGCCTCGCCCGCCTGGTCGGACCCGCCAAGGCGAAGGACATGATCTTCACCGGACGCATGGTGAAGGCCCCGGAGGCCCTGGCCATGGGCCTGGTCGACCAGGTCGTCCCCGCCGGCGAGGTCTACGACCACGCGCACGCCTGGGCCGCCCGCCTGGCCCGCGGCCCGGCCATGGCCCTGCGCGCCGCCAAGGAGTCCGTCGACGCGGGCCTGGAAACCGACCTGGACACCGGCCTCGCCATCGAACGCTCCTGGTTCGCCAGCCTCTTCGCCACCGAGGACACCCACCACGGCATGCGCAGCTTCATCGACCACGGCCCCGGCAAGGCCACGTTCGGTTAGGGCTTGACGGCCAGGCCGCACACCGCGTCGACCGGCTCCTCCTGCTCGGCGAGGACGGGGTGTTCCGGACGCCACCGCTCGATGGTGACCACACCCGGCTCCAGCAGCCGCAGGCCGTCGAAGAAACGGGCGACGTCCCGCGGCGTGCGCAGCGTGTACTCCCCGGCCAGGTTCGCGTTGTAGTCGTCCGTGGCGTCGGTGAGCACCTCGTTGGTGCGGGTGCCGTCGCTGATGGCCAGGTGGCTGCCGGAGGGCAGCGCGTCCATCACCGCGCGCACGATGCCGGCCGGCCGGTCCGAGTCCTGGAGGTGGCCGAGAACGCCGAGCATCATCACGGCGACCGGCTGGGAGAGGTCCAGCGACTCGGCGGCGCGCCGCATCAGCTGCTCGTGGTCGCGCACGTCGCAGTCGAGGTACGTGGTGTGCCCGTCGGGCGTGGAGGTCAGCAGCGCGCGGGCGTGGGCGAGCACCAGGGGGTCGTTGTCGACGTAGACGACGCGGCACTCGGGCGCCACCCGCTGGGCGACCTCGTGGGTGTTGTCCACCGTCGGCAGTCCCGTGCCGATGTCCAGGAACTGCCGAACGCCGGCCTCGCGAACCAGATACCGCACCGCCCGGCCCAGGAACTGCCGCTGGAACCGCGCCGTCCGCTGGATCCCCGGGTAGACCCGCAGGATGCTGTCCCCGGCGACCCGGTCGGCCTCGTAGTACTCCTTGCCGCCCAGCCAGTAGTTCCACACCCGCGCGGAGTGCGCCTGCGTGGTGTCGATCCCACCGTCATCCATCGCACGCTCCTTCGTCGTCGGCCCGGGCCGACGGCAGCGTACCCGCGACCCCGCCAGGCGATCCATGGTTCCAGGCCGGCCGACGTTTCGGGTCCGACATGCACATCGCATGCATGGATGCGATACGCATGTTAGCCTCGGCTGCATGGCGAACATCCAGATCAAGGACGTGCCCGAGGACGTGCACCGGACGCTGAAGCATCGTGCCGTCGACGCTCACCAGTCGCTCAACGAGTACCTGCGTCAACGGCTGATCGAAGAAGCCCGCCTGCCGACCGTCGACGACGTGCTGGCCACGGCTCGCGATGCGGCCAGCGCCGAGTACTCGGTGGAGGAGTTGCTGGGCCACATCGAGGACGGGCGTGGCGCGTGATCGTCGTTGACTCTTCCGCCCTGGTACTTGCCCTGACGCATCGCGGGGAGCCTGGCGCGGAGGCGGCCAAGCGCATGACGGGGCAGCGGCTGCTCGCTCCCTCGGTAATCGACTTCGAAGTGGCCCATGCGCTGCGGGGCCTGGTCCTGGGCGGGAAGATCACCGGGGACGAAGGACGGGCGGCGCTCGGCCTCGTGGGTTCCCTGCTGATCAAGAGGACTCCTGGATACGCGCTGTTCGAGCGCGTCTGGGAGTTGCGTCGGAACCTGTCCGCGTACGACGCCGCCTACGTCGCGCTCGCGGAGCACGCCGGCTGCACCCTGGTGACGGCCGACGCACGCATCCACCGCGCGAACGTCGCACGGTGCGACATCGACGTCATCGGCGCCACCAGCGGCGGCGCGACCCCCTGACGCGCCGTCCGAGCTGATTTCCTGGGCTGCACCGCCCCGTGGCCGGCGCGACCGCCGGTACGCTGGCGAGGCGGAACCTTGGAAATCCGGGCGTTGATTCACGAGGGCGGGCGGAAACGGGCGGCCAGCCAGTTCGCGGACACGCCGTATCGGCGGGCCAGGGAGGCCATGGACCGGCCCTCGCGGTAGCGGCGCAGGGCCTCGTCGCGGGGGATGTCCGGCATCGACGTGCGCGGCACCGTCAGCCTCCCGAGGTCGGGTGGTCCAGGACGCGGAGGCCGGCCACCAACCGTTCCATCGTGGCGGTCTCGTCGTCGAAGCTGTCCGGCGGTGGCCCCGGGATCGAGGGGGTCGCGGTCCAGGAGGGTGCCGCGCCACGGCGGCACCCCGGCCGGCCACACGGACGGCTCGGGCGCCGCCGGCGTGTGGGGGACGGGGCGAGCGGGGGCCTGCGGGTCCGTTCCCCACGCCGCCCGCCAACTCCGCCCGGGGTCCCGGCGTGGCAGAGGTGGTGGGGTGTTGCACAGGGGGTCGCAGCCGAACAGCTGGAGCAGGTAGCCGCGGTCCTCGACCTGGCCGAGCGGCAGTGCGTGGACACCGAGGTACGCCCCGCACCGGGCGCAGTCGATGCCGAGGAGCTGGCGCTCCGTCAGCCGCGCGGCCACGACGGCACTCACCGCTCCGACTCCGGACGCGGCTTGGGCGCGGACGTCGGCTCGCACTCGGCTAACGGCAGGCGGCAGCCGCATGTGCAGTAGCCGATCGGCACCTGGATGTGTTCCGGAGTGTCGGGCGGCCAGTCGATCTGCGGGCGGTACGGCTCACTGGCCACGGTGCGCCCTGGCCCGGTCGGCAGGAGCACGGCGCCCAGCGCGGCACGCAGCAGCGTCGGCCGCGTCAGCCAACCCCGCCGCCCCGGTGGAACGCGTCGCCAGCGCGCCGAGCCCTCCCACGCGATGGGCGGCACCGTCAACCAGTGCCCCAGGCCGCGCAGCCGCACTCCGCGCAGCACCCAGCCCGCCGCGCAGCCCGGCGCGACGAGCCACGTCGTCGTGGCGGCCGCGCGGTCCTCGATGAACGGTCCTGAGTCGTCGCCGAGATGGGCCAGGGCCCGGACACCGTCGAAGGCGTCCACGGTCACGGTTCAGCCGGACCCGGGCACGATTCCGCCTAACTCGTCCAGACCGTTGACGCTCCGGTCCGCTGCCTCTCGCACCGCCGAATCGTCCGCCCACAGGTGCCCCCACGGGCCGCGCCGGATATGCGCCGTCCTCAGGCCACAACCGGCCGCCGGGTAGACGTCGTTCTCGGGGTGATCACCGACGTACAGCATTTCGCCAGGGTCGGCGACACCCGCCAGGTCCACCACCCGGCGGAAGAACTCGGCGTTGGGTTTGGCCACGCCCCACTCACCCGAGACCGCGATCGCGTCCGTGGGCAGGTTCAGGGCGCGCAGCAGCTCGCCCGCACGAGCGGTCTGGTTCCCGGCCACCACGACCCGCACCCCGGCATCGCGGAGCGCGGCGAGCGCCGGCCGCACGTCCTCGTACAGGTCCGACTCGTCCAGCCGCTCGCCCCTGCCGGCGGCCTCCCGCGCCTCGTACTCCGCGGCCAGGTCGATGCCTGGACGCAGCAGTCGGAGCGCGTCCGCGTTGTCCCGGCCCTGGGCGACGACGGCGCCGACCAGGGCGGAGAGGGTGTGGCGGGGGATGTCGAGCCAGTCGGCCCAGGCCGCCCAGTAGCCGTCGTCTCGGGTCAGGGTCTCGCCGATGTCGAAAGCGACAGCTCTGATCACCGGGACAGCGTAGGCACCGGGACAGCGTCGACACGGTGGGTCCCGGCCTGCGGCCCTCGCTTTCCCCGGCGGGCGCTATCGGGCCGCCGTGCGGGACAGGGCCTGACCGCTCCGGCGCCCAGCCCGTCCCGCCGCGGGGCTCGGAGTGGCACCGCTTGCCCGCCGGTCCCGTGCGGCCCGTCGGTGTGGAGGACGTGGGGGTGTGGTCCTACATCGTGCGCGTGGAGTCCCATCTCGCGGGACTCGGTGCGCACGAACTCTCGACGCGGCCATGCCAGCCCGTCCCGTGCGGCGCCTCGCGTGGGGGCGGCGGCCGAAACTGACGGTGCCCGGCTACGCCGCTCGGGCGGGGGGGACGCCCTCGACCTCGAAGGTGACCTCGTCCTCGTAGCACCACCACCAGCGCTCGCCCGGCTCGAACGAGCGGACGAGCGGGTGGCCGGTGGCGTTGTGGTGGGCCGTGGCGTGCTTGTTCGGGGACGAGTCGCAGCAGCCGACGTGCCCGCAGGTCTGGCATTCGCGCAGGTGGACCCACGCGTCGCCGCGCGCGACGCATTCCGGGCAGCTGTCCGGGCTGTCGGGACGCACCTCGCCGACCTCCGCGAGGTGCTCACAGATCGGGAACTCCACCGCTCCCTTGCTGACGTTCATGGTGTTCTCCTCTCCCGCGCCTGGCGGGGGAGCCCGCGCGGTCGAGCGGCCCGTTCCATGCCGGGCCTCGGCGACGGCCGATCGGCGGGACGCCGTCCCTTCCACTGTCGCACCGGGCGTCCGGCTGTCAAAAGGATCATGGCGGGTCGGCCGCGTCCCGGGCGCGGGGATCGTCCCTGGTCGGCGCCTCGGCCGGGTCAGGAGTCTGGTGGAAGGTGCGGTGCTGGCCTAGGCTGCCGAGCGTCCATGGAAGCGCTCCCACGGCCGCCATGCGGGGGCGGCGGTCGCCGTTCTCCATTCCCGAGAATGTCCGAGAAAGCGAGCCGCGCATGACACGTACGAAGCGAACGTCGCTGCTCCTGGCGTGGGCTCTCGCCGCCGTCACGCTGCTGGCCGGACCACCGTCGGCCGCCGCCGAGCCGGCCGAGCCCGCCGCGCCCACGGCGGCGCTGCAGGAGGTCACCGACTTCGGCCCCAACCCGACCAACCTGCGGATGCACCTGTACGTCCCGGACAGCGTCGCCGCCGACCCCGCGATCCTGGTCGGCCTGCACTGGTGCACGGGCACCGGCCCCGACTTCTTCAACGGCACCCAGTACGCCGCGCTCGCCGACCAGTACGGCTTCGTCGTCGTCTACCCGTCGGCCAGCAACGCGGAACGCTGCTGGGACGTGCACTCCGAGGAGGCGCTGACGCACGACGGGGGCAGCGACCCGCAGGGCATCGTCTCCATGGTCGAGTACGTCGAGCGGACCTACGGCGGCGACCCGGACCGCGTCTTCGCGACCGGGCACTCCTCCGGCGGCATGATGACCAACGTCCTGCTCGGCTCGTACCCGGACGTGTTCCGGGCCGGCTCGGCGTCCGCGGGGGTGCCGTTCGGCTGCTTCGCGGGGGAGTCGAGCTGGAACGCCGAATGCGCCACCGGAAACATCATCAGGACGCCGCAGGAGTGGGGAGATCTGGTGCGCGCCGCCTATCCCGGCTACGAGGGGCCGCGTCCGCCGATGCAGTTGTGGCACGGCACCGAGGACGACGGCCTCTACTTCCAGAACTTCGAGGAAGAGATCAAGCAGTGGACCGACGTCCACGGGGTGAGCCAGACGCCCACGACCACCGAGCCCGACACGCCGCGGGACAACTGGACCCGCACCCGCTACGGCAGCGGCCAGGTGGAGGCGATCCGGGCCGAGGGTGAGCCGCACAACCTGCCGATCCTGGCCGAGGAGGTCGTCCACTTCCTCGGCCTGGACCGGACCTGAGCGTCCCCCCGCAAGTCCCCCAACGACCCTGTGTCGATGGGGAGTTCGACTGCCAATGTGGTACCGACCATGACATCACGAGGTGAGGAAACCGCCATGTTCCGGTCACGCGTCACGCCCAGAACCGCCGTACTTCCGGCCGCAGCCCTGGCCCTTGCCGCCACGGGCCTCGTCGCCACCCCCGCCAACGCCCAGACCAGCGCGAGCGTCGCCGCGGACTGGGACGGCCAGATGATCATGTATATGGCCGGCGAGGGTCAGGTCAACGACCTCTACGTCACGTCGATGGGCCCCGGCCAGACGGAGGGCACCCGGCGGATCGGCTTCAACGACGAGCACCCGATCGCCCTGGGCGAGCACTGCTCCTACATCGATCCCTCGGACGACACCTTCGCCGTCTGCGAGTTGCCCGAGACGAGCGAGATGCCGGACGAGATCCACGTCTTCCTCGGCGACGGCGACGACGGCCTGTTCACCAGCGACCCCGGCGTCTCGGCGGTGCACGGCGGCGCCGGCAACGACGAACTCCACGCCCACACCGCGCACATGGTGATGGGCGACGAGGGCGACGACATGCTGATGGGCGGCATCGTCATGGAGGGCGGTGACGGCATGGACCACATCATGGGCGACAACCGCGACCAGGAGCTCACCGGCGGCCGCGGCGACGACATGATCGAGGCCTGGGACGGCGTCGACATCATCTACGGCAACTCCGGCGACGACCACGTCACCGCCGGCAAGGGCAACGACTTCGTCTCCGGCGGGCCCGACGACGACACCATCTACGGCAACAGCGGGGACGACACGATCCTCGGCGGCGGTGGCACCGACACCCTCTCCGGCGGCCCCGGCACCGACGACGTCACCCAGTAAGTCCGGTAACCGTACGACGCGTGGTCCGTCGCGGGCGTCCGTCACGCCCGCGTCGAACCCGTTCAGCGTGAACATCGCCGGCTACACCCGGTCCACGACGAGACCAAGGCCGATCTGACCAACGCCTTCGACCGGCTGCACGACACGTTCGTGTCCGCCGGGATCCCGGTGATCATCGGCGAGTACGGGCTGCTCGGCTTCGACCGGTCCACCGACGTCATCGAACAGGGCGAGACCCCGACGGACGCGGCCATCGCCCTGGACCTCAAGGGCGCCACCGTCACCGCGGTCGCCAACGGCACCGAGGAGCTGGTCCGCGGCGAGGACTACACCGTCAACGGCGACCAGCTCACCCTCGCCGCCGCCACGTTGGCCGGCCTCACCGAGAGCCAGCAGCACGGCGTCAACGCGACGCTGACCGTCGAGTTCTCCCGCGGCGTGCCGTGGGACGTGCACGTCATCACGTACGACACGCCGGTGCTGCGGGACGCCACCGGCAGCACCAGCTCGCTGGCCCTCCCCGCGGCCTTCAACGGCGACCGGCTGGCCACCATGGAGGCGTTCTACGCCGACGGCACCATCGCCGGCCCGCAGAACTGGACGTCGTACAAGGAGTTCGGCTACACCTTCTCGCCCGACTACGCGGCCAACCGGATCACGCTGACCCAGGAGTTCTTCGCCGGGGTCAGGGACAACTCCACGGTCAACCTGACGTTCCACTTCTGGAGCGGCGAGACCGTCGAGTACACCCTCACCCGGTCCGGCAGCACCGTCACCGGCACCGCCGGCTGACGCCCACCCACCCCCAGGGGCCCGGTCGCGGACGCGGCCGGGCCCCGTCGTCCGTCAGGGGGCCGTGGGGGTCGCGGGAACGGTGGGCGGCGGCGGGGTCCAACGACGCGTCGGCGGCACCGCGGACGAGACGCCGAAGTCCTTCCTCAGCTCCTCGGGGATGGCGTAGTGCATGACCCGCCCGCGGGTGAGGGACGACAGCTCGAAGAGCGTCGTGAGGTGGCCGAGCCGGTCCAACGCCCTGCCCGCCAGCGGCGCCCGGTCCTCGATGGTCTCCAGCACGCCGAGCAGGTGCGGCACGGCCCTGACCACGGTGTCCCACGCGGTCCGCGGCACCTGGAGCCAGTCCGCGCAGGTGTCCCCGACCAGGTGGCGGATCAGCGCCGAGACGATCGGGTCGAAGAAGGTGCCGGGCACGACGTCCTCGTAGAGGTCGATCAGCTGCCGGGTGAGGTGCGCGCCCTCCTCGCTCGGGCCCATCGACCGGAGCATGTAGCGGTCGAGGAACGCGCGGGCCGACTCCAGGTCCCCGGGCACCTGGTCCTGGTCGACGCCCAGCATCGCGCCGACGACCCGCCACGCGTAGTAGTAGGCCTCGGCGCCCTCGACGCTCATGTGGATGTTCAGCCGGTGCAGGCTGTCCAGCACCAGGAGCGAGAAGAACATCTGGCCGCCGATCATGTCCTCCTGACAGATCGGCGTGCCGTCCGCGGCGACGTCCCAGCGGTCCTCCCGCACCAGGTGGTGGCGGACGGCGGCGTGCAGCAGCCGGACCTTCTGGGCCGCGGGGATGAACCGGCTGCCGGCCTCGAACGCGTCGGGACGCATCAGGTAGACGGTGAACTGGCCGGTCTCCGCCATCCGCCTGGCCGGGTACGCGAGCCCGTGCGTCGCCGACAGCAGCCGCGCCACACGGGGCACGACGTAGCAGGCGGGCATGCTGGCGAAGGACAACGCCGTGGAGATGTGCACGTTGTTGTCGATGAAGAAGAGCCGGGCCCGTTCCATCGTCTCCCAGTCCACCCACGTCGGCGGCGTGGCGGTGGCGTGCAGGTACTCCCGGGCGACCTCGGGGAGCCCTTCGGGGAGCGGCGCGCCCGCGGTGGAGACGTAGCGCATGAGGGTGTTGAACAGGCCCGTCTCGCCGCGTTCGAAGAGCGTGGCCACGGTGGCGTCGGCGAGTTCGTCACCGGCGTGCCGCAGGGCGTCCAGTGCCGCTTCTGAGTAGGTCATCACGGGCTCCCGGGGTCGGAGTAGGCCGGTGGGGTCGACGTGTCGGGGGTCGGCGGGGTCGGCGGGATGGGCGGGGGTCAGTGCCGGCGGACCGCGGCGGAGCGGGCCAGGGTGGTCAGCGCCAACGCGGCGTGCGCGGGTATGTCCAGCTCGTCCAGGACGCGGGTGGCCGTCTCGACGCGGGCGTCGATCATCCGCTCGATCCGGTCCGGCGCCTCCAGCCGCTTCATCACCTCGCGCACCACCGCCAGCCCGTCCGCGTCGAGGTTCCGCCGGCCCAGCAACGCCCGCAGCCGTTCCCGGTCCGCGGCGTCGGCGGCCCGCCACGTCTCCGCCAGCAGGGCGGTGGGGCGGTGGGTGCGCAGGTCGTCCAGGTTGCCCTTGCCGGTGCGCGCCGGATCGCCGAAGAGCCCGAGCAGGTCGTCGCGGAGCTGGAACGCCTCGCCCAGCGGCAGCCCGTAGCAGGAGTAGCCCTTCCGCAGCCCTCGGTCGGCCCCGGCCAGGGCGCCGCCGATGAGCAGCGGCTGCTCGACGGTGTACTTGGCGGTCTTGTACCGCACGACCCGCAGCGACTCCGCGACGTCGGGCGTGGCGCCGGTGCGCAGGATCTCCAGGCATTCGCCCGCGACCAGGTCGCGGGCCAGGTCCGCCCACAGCGGGCGGGCCCGGGACAGGTAGGCGGCGGGCAGGCCGCTGGTGACGAACAGCTGTCCCGCGAGCGCCATCAGCAGGTCGCCCACGAGCATCGCCAGCGACCGGGCCGCGGCGCCCGGGCGCGGACGGCCGCGCAGCGACGCGCGGAGGGCGACGTGCGCGGTGGGCCGGCCGTGCCGCATCGCGCTGTCGTCGATGAGGTCGTCGTGCACCACCGCGGCGGCGTGCACCAGTTCCATGGAGGTGGCGGCCCGCAGCAGGGGGTCGCTGTCCGGCTGCCCGGCCGCCCGCCACCCCCAGTAGCAGAACGCGGCCCGCAGCCGTTTGCCGTCGGCGACGGACGCGCGTAACTGGTCGGCCACCGGAGCCAGTTCGGGGTCGATGGCGCGCAGTTGGTCCGCCTCCCCGGCGACGAACCGGACCAGCACCTCGTCCACGCGGGCCTTGAACGCGGTCGCCTCGTACCGGTCAGACACGGTCAGACATCGCTCTCGGCGTCCCCGTGCGGCGCCCGCCGCGCCAGGGCCTGCCGTGCCAGCACCTCCAGATAGGCGGGGGGCACGCCGGCGTACCGGTCCAGCGCGAGCCGGCCCCGCGCGCTGAGGTCGCGCTCCGCATCGCCCGCGACCTCGGCCGCGTCCGAGCGGCGCAGCAGCCCTCGCGCCGTGGCCACGGCGGACCCGACGGCGCTCAACGCCAGGTCGGCGAGGCCCGCCGCGACCAGTAACACTCGTTCCTCCGGACCGCCGCCGCGCCGGGCGTCTCGTGTCATGGTCATAACTTTGCGCAGGGGTGGCATGGATAACGCGGAAAACACACTATCGAGTGATGTGCGGGAAATATGTTCGATTATTTGTATGGTTGTGCTCGGCTCTTCCCGCTCAGGCGTAGAGCGCGTCGATGTCCTTCGCGTGCGCCTCCGCCACCGCGCGGCGGCGGATCTTCAGGGATGGCGTCAACATGCCGTTCTCCTCCGTGAACCCGCCGGGCACGATCGCGAACTCCCGGATCGACTCGGCCCGGGAGACCGCCTCGTTCGCGTAGTCCACCGCCCGCTGGACCTCCGCCCGCACCTCCGGATCCGCGCAGAGCTCGGCCGCCGGGGTGTCCGCGGGCCGCCTGCGCACCGACAGCCAGTGCGCCACCGCGTCCGGCTCCAGCGTCACCAGCGCGCCGACGAACGGGCGGCCGTCGCCGACGACCATGCACTGGCCGACGAGCGGCGCGCCGCGCAGTCGGTCCTCCAGGATGCTGGGCGAGACGTTCTTGCCGCCGCTGGTGATGAGGATGTCCTTCTTCCGGCCGGTGATCGTCAGGTACCCCTGGTCGTCCAGCCGGCCGAGGTCGCCGGTGGCCAGCCAGCCGTCCTCCGACAACGCCGCCCGGGTGGCCGCCGGATCGTTCCAGTACCCGTCGAACACCACCCCGCCGCGGATCAGCACCTCCCCGTCGTCCGCGATCCGCACCGCGCTGCCGGGGACCGGCTGGCCGACCGTGCCGGGGCGCGGCGCGAGCGGCGGGATCAGCGTCGTCGCCGAGGTGGTCTCGGTGAGGCCGTAGCCCTCGTAGACGATGATCCCGCAGCCGTGGAAGAAGAGGTTCAGCCGCCGGTCCAGGGGCGAGCCGCCGCTGATGGCGTACCGGATCCGGCCGCCCAGCGCGGCGCGGATCCGGCGGTAGACCAGCAGGTCGTACAGGCCCCTGGCGAGCCGCAGCCCGAGCCCGGGACCAGGTCCCTCGCCGGCGTACGCGCGCAGCGACGCCTCGCCGTGGGCGACCGCCACGCGTTCCGCCCGGTCGAACGAGGCGCCGCGGCCCATGCGTTCGGCCTGCGCCCGCCCGGTGTCCCGGATCCGCTCGAAGACGTACGGCACGCCGACCAGGAACGTCGGGCGGAACGAGGCGAGTTGGGGGCGCAGGTCGTCGGGGCGCACGCTCGGGCAGTGGCCGATCTCGATCCGCGCGGACAGGCAGGCGAGTTGGATGGTCCGGCCCAGGATGTGCGCCAGCGGCAGGAACACCAGCGTCGAGGCGGTCTGCCGGGTCACCGCCACGAACACCGGGTGCAGCAGCTCCACGACGTTGGCCGCCTCGGCGTGCAGGTTGGCGTGCGTGATGACGCAGCCCTTGGGCCGCCCGGTGGTGCCCGAGGTGTAGACCAGGGTGGCGGTGTCGCCGGGGGACAGCGCGGCCCGCCGGGCGGTCACCTCCGCCTCCGGCACACCCCCGCCCAACTCCACCAGCCGCCGCAACGCGCCTCCGGCGCGGCGCCCGCCGTCGGCCTCGGCGGGCAGCTCGTCGATCACCCACAGCGGGCGTTCGCCGATGACGGGTCCCGCCGTCGCCGCGTGCTCGGCGGTCTCCACCACGACCAGCGTCGCGTCCGCGTCGCGCACGATCCACTCGATCTGCTCGGCCGACGACGTCGGGTACAGCGGCACGCTCCGCCCGCCGGCCGCCCAGATCGCGAAGTCCAGCACCGCCCACTCGTAGCGGGTGCGCGCCATCAGCGCGACCCGGCCGCCCGGTTCCAGCCCGGCGGCGATCAGGCCCCTGGCCACGTCGGACACCTCGCGGGCGAACGCCGCCGCGGTGACCGGCAGCCAGTCGCCGCCGCCGGCCCCCGCCGCGTCGGGCGGAGCGGCCGGCCGGCGCACCACCACCGCGTCCGGGGCCTCGGCCGCGTTGCGGAACGGCAGGTCCGCCAGGCTGCCCGTGGCCAGCGGCGCGGCGAGCGGCGTGGCCCGCGCCTCCCGCGGGGTGCCCTCGGCGTCCGTGCTGACCTCCACCGTGACGCGGTCGGCGAGTTCGGGGCGCCGTCGCGCCCGCTTCATGTCCCTCCGGGCACCCATGTGGCGTCACTCCTTCCCGGATTCGCGAACAGCGGCGGCTTCGGGGGATCCGGGCGTTTCGAGGAGGGCGAGCACGCCCTGACCGCCCGCGGCGCACACCGACACCAGGCCCCGCCCCCCGCCGCGTTCGCCCAGCAGCTTGGCGAGGGTGGCCACGATACGGGCGCCGGTGGCGGCGAAGGGATGGCCGGTGGCGAGCGAGGACCCGGCGACGTTGAGCCGTGTGCGGTCCACCGGGCCCACCGGCCGGTCCCGGCCCAGCCGGCGCTCGCAGAAGCCGGGATCCTCCCAGGCCGCCAGGGTGGCCAACACCTGGGAGGCGAACGCCTCGTGGATCTCCAGCAGGTCGAGGTCGGCCAGGGTGAGGCCGGCGGCGTCGAGCAGCGGCGGCACGGCGTAGGTGGGGGCCATCAGCAGGCCGTCGGGTCCCGGGTCGCCGGTGAGGAAGTCCACGGCGGCGGTGCGCGCGTGCGTCAGGTACGCGAGCACCGGCAGGTCGTGGGCGGCGGCCCACTCCTCGCTGGCCAGCAGCACGGTGGCGGCGCCGTCGGTGAGCGGCGTGGAGTTGCCGGCGGTCATGGTCGGCCCGAACACGGGCTTCAGGCGGGCGAGTCGCTCCTGGCTGCTGTCCGGGCGCAGGTTCTGGTCCCGGGACAGGCCGCGGAACGGCGTCACCAGATCGTCGAAGAAGCCGCGTTCGTAGGCGGCGGCCAGCCGTTGGTGGCTGGTGGCGGCGAAGGCGTCCTGTTCGGCCCGCCCGACGCCCCACGCCTCGGCGGTCAGCGCCGCGTGCTCGCCCATCGAGAGACCGGTGCGCGGCTCGGCGTTGCGCGGGATCTCCGGCACCACCTGCCGGGGGCGCAGCCCGCCCAGCGCGCGCAGCCGGCCGCCCAGCGAACGGGCCCGCCGGGCCGTCAGCAGCACGCGCCGCAGGTCGTCGTTGACGCCGAGCGGCGCGTCGCTCGCCGTGTCCACGCCGCCGGCGACGCCGCAGTCCAGCTGGCCCAGGGCGATCTTGTTGGCGACCAGGATGACGGCCTCCAGGCCGGTGCCACAGGCCTGCTGGACGTCGAACGCCGGTGTGCGGCTGTCCAGTTCGCTGCCGAGCACGGTCTCCCTGGCCAGGTTGAAGTCCCTGCTGTGCTTGAGCACCGCGCCGGCGACGAACTCGCCGAGCAGCCGGCCGTGCAGTCCGAACCGTTCCACCAGGCCGGCCAGCGCGGCGCCGAGCATCTCCTGGTTGGACGCGGTCGCGTACGGGCCGTCGGCGCGCGCGAAGGGGATGCGGTTGCCGCCGAGGATCGCCACCCGGCGGACGGGCGGCGGCTGCGCCGTTGTCGTCACGTCCGTCTCTCCTCGTCTCTGCTTCGTCTCTGCTCGTTTCGTGGTCGCCCGTGTCTCGCACAGGATTTAACTTCTCAGTAGACTTACTCCTTGGTAAGGAGGAAAGCAATGGCCGACCGCTATCTCGCCTTCGCCACCACTCGTTCCGGTGGCTTCGTCGCCCGGCGGCTCGGGCTGCCCCGCCCGGCCGCGCTCGTCCGGCACCGCCCCGGCGACCCCGTCGTCCGGGGGCCGGTCGTCGTCGGGTCCGCCGAACCGGCCGGAGGACGGCTGGCCAAGCCGCTGCGCGCCGCCCTCGACTCCTGCGGCGCCGGCGTCGCGGACGCTTCCGACGCCCGGCCCGACACGCCGCCCGGCGCCCTGGTCCTCGACGCCACCGGCATCACCGACCCCCGCCAACTCGCCGGCGTGCACGCCTTCTTCCACCCCCGGATCCGGACCCTGGCGGCGTCCGGACGGCTGATCGTCCTCGGCACCCCGCCGGAACACGCCGCGAGCCCCGCGGAGTCCGCGGCGCAGCAGGCGTTGGACGGCTTCGTCCGCTCCGCCGGCAAGGAACTCCGCAACGGCTCGACGGCGCAGCTGGTGCTCGTCGCCCCGGGCGCGGAGGACGCCGTCGAGTCCACGGTGCGGTTCCTGCTCTCCGCCCGTTCGGCCTACGTCTCCGGGCAGACCATCCGGCTGACGCCGCCGGGCGCGGCGGTGGACGTTCCGGCCGACTGGGACCGGCCGCTGGCCGGGCGCACCGCCCTGGTCACCGGCGCCGCCCAGGGCATCGGCGCCGCCGTCGCCGAGGTGCTGCATCGCGACGGCGCCCACGTCGTGTGCCTCGACACCGCCCGCCAGTCCGAGGCGTTGCACCGGCTCGCCGCCCGGCTCGACGGTGAGGCGGTGGCGCTGGACGTCACCGCCGAGGACGCCGCCGACCGCCTGGCCTCGCGTCCCGGCGCCCTCGACGTCGTCGTGCACAACGCGGGCATCACCCGGGACCGGACGTTGGGCCGGATGGACGCCGACCGCTGGCGGCAGGTGCTGGACGTGAACCTGACCGCCGTGGCAGGACTCACCGCCGGCCTGCTGCCGCGGCTGCGCGACGGCGGTCGCATCGTCTGCACCTCCTCCATCAGCGGCATCGCCGGCAACGTCGGCCAGACCAACTACGCCGCCAGCAAGGCCGGCGTCATCGGCCTGGTGCGGGCGCTGGCCGCGGACCCGGACACCGCGACGCGCGGCGTCACGGTCAACGCCGTCGCCCCCGGCTTCATCGAGACCCGCATGACGGCGGCCGTTCCGCTGGCCATCCGCGAGGCCGGCCGGCGCCTCAACAGCCTCCGGCAGGGCGGTCAGCCGGTCGACGTGGCCGAGGCCGTCGCGTATCTCGCCTCGCCCGCCAGCGGCGCGCTCACCGGGCAGGTGCTGCGGGTGTGCGGCCAGGCCCTGCTCGGGGCGTGAACGCCGTGTCCGCCGCGCTGCCCGCCGCGCAGTCCCTGCTCGCCTCGTACGCCCGCGCGGTGCTGCCCCGGCGCCGCCGCCCGGGGGCCCCGACGCCGGAACGGGAGCTGCTGCTGCCGAACGTCTCCGCCGACCCGGACCGCGTAGCCCGTTACGCCGCCGTCTGCGGCTTCGACGCCGCCACGGCCCGCGCGGTGCTGCCCGCCCCGTATCCCCATCTGGTCGCCTTCCCGGCCGCCCTGTCCCTGATGACCCGCCGGGACTTCCCCTTCCGGGTGCTCGGCCTGGTCCACGTCGCCAACCGGATCGAACAGCTACGCCCCCTCGCCGTCGCCGAACCCCTCACCTACCGCGTCACCCTCGGCCCGCCGCGCCCGCACCCGAAGGGCACCGCGTTCGACGCCCTGGCCGAGGCCACGGCCGGTTCCACCGGGGAGCCGGTGTGGCGCTCCACGAGCACCTACCTGAGCCGGCACCCACGCCCCGACGCGCCGCCCTCCCCGCCCGCCCCGGACCTTGACGACCCGCCCGGCACGGACCACGCACCCTGGCCCGTCCCCGCCGCCACCGGCCGCCGCTACGCCGCCGTCTCCGGCGACCGCAACCCCATCCACCTGCACCCGCTGACCGCCCGCCCGTTCGGCTTCCGCCGCCCCATCGCCCACGGCATGTGGGCCAAGGCTCGCTGCCTGGCCGCCCTCCCCCCACTCCCCGACGCCTTCACCGCCCACGTCACCTTCCACGCCCCGATCCCCCTCCCCACCCACGTCACCCTCCGCACCAACGGACCGACCTTCACCCTCCACCCACC
>NZ_JBDPLU010000046.1:0-19858 GCF_039871525.1 Streptomyces sp. B6B3
GCCCCCGCCCCCGCCCCAGAGCCCGACCCCGACAGCACAGGCCGGCCAGACCAGGAGCAGAGCACCCCATGAGCTCCACCGACGCGATCAGCGTCATCCGCACCAAACGCGACGGCGGCACGCTCGCCCCCGAGCAGATCGACTGGGTCGTCGACGCCTACACCCGCGGCGAGGTCGCCGAGGAGCAGATGGCCGCGCTCGCCATGGCGATCCTGCTCAACGGCATGGACCGCACGGAGATCGCCCGCTGGACGGCGGCGATGATCGCCACCGGCGACCGGATGGACTTCTCCGCGCTGGACCGGCCCACCACCGACAAGCACTCGACGGGCGGCGTCGGCGACAAGATCACCCTGCCGCTGGCCCCGCTGGTGGCGGCATGCGGCGCCGCCGTCCCGCAGCTGTCGGGGCGCGGCCTCGGGCACTCGGGCGGCACGCTCGACAAGCTGGAGGCGATCCCCGGCTGGCGGGCGCGCCTGTCGCCGGACGAGATGCTGGACGTGCTGCGCTCGACCGGCGCGGTGGTCTGCGCCGCCGGCGAGCGGCTGGCGCCGGCCGACCGCAAGCTGTACGCGCTGCGGGACGTGACGGGCACGGTCGAGTCGATCCCGTTGATCGCCTCGTCGATCATGTCGAAGAAGATCGCCGAGGGCACCGGCGCGCTGGTGTTGGACGTGAAGGTCGGCTCCGGCGCGTTCATGAAGACGCTGGACGACGCCCGCGAGCTCGCCGAGACGATGGTGGGGCTCGGCGAGGACCACGGCGTGCGGACCGTAGCGCTGCTGACCGCCATGTCCACGCCGCTCGGGCTGACCGCGGGCAACGCGCTGGAGGTGCGCGAGTCGGTGGAGGTGCTGGCCGGCGGCGGGCCGCGGGACGTGGTGGAGCTGACTCTGGCGCTGGCCGAGGAGATGCTGGCGGCGGCCGGGATCTCCGGCGCCGATCCGGCGCGGGCGCTGGCGGACGGCTCGGCGATGGACGTGTGGCGCCGGATGATCGCGGCGCAGGGCGGCGACCCGGACGCGCCGCTGCCCGAGGCGCGCGAACGGCACACCGTGACCGCACCGGCCAGCGGGGTGCTGACCACCCTGGACGCGTACGCCGTGGGCGTTGCGGCCTGGCGGCTGGGCGCGGGCCGGACCCGAAAGGAGGACCCGGTGCAGGCCGGCGCGGGCGTCGAACTGCACGCCAAACCGGGCGACCGGGTGACCGCCGGCGCGCCGCTGCTGACCCTGCACACGGACACCCCGGAACGGTTCGAGACGGCCCTGGCCGCCCTCGCCGGCGACGCGATCATCGTCAGCCCGGAACAGACGGCGACCGACCAGGGAGCGGTGCCCCCGGACTCACCCGTGCTGGAGCGGGTCGCGGTCTGAGCTCTGCTTGTCCAGGGCCCGGTCCCGGGCGCTGGTGGCCCGCCGTCTGAGCTCTGCTGTTCCGGGGGACTGGTCACCGGCCTGCTTGCCTCACTCGCCTCGCCGTTCTGGCCAGCCCCGCTGGGGGGTATCCCCCAGCAAAGACCCCAGCCAGCCTCGTTCCGGGCCGGGTGGGCTCGCGCCTAGCGTTTTCCGCATGGACAAGCTGGACAGGCACCACACCCGAAGCGGGGCCCGGCGATGATCGCGGCCAGAAGTCTCACGAAGCGATACGGGAGCACGGTCGCCGTCGACGCCCTGAGCTTCGACGTCCGGCCCGGCACCCTGACGGGCTTCCTCGGGCCCAACGGATCAGGCAAGTCCACCACCATGCGGATGATCATGGGCCTGGACCGGCCGGACGCCGGGCACGCCAGGGTCTCGGGCCGGCCGTACCGGGAGCTGCCGTGGCCGTTGCGCGAGGTCGGCGCCCTGCTGGAGGCGCGCGCCTGCCATCCGGGACGCAGCGCCCACCAGCACCTCGCCGCGCTGGCCGCGGGGAACGGGATCGCCGCGCGCCGGGTGGACGAGGTGCTGGGCATCGTCGGCCTCTCCGACGTCGCCGGCCGGCGCGCGGGCTCGTACTCGCTCGGCATGTCGCAGCGACTGGGCATCGCGGCCGCGCTGCTCGGCGATCCGGCGGTGCTGCTCTTCGACGAGCCGGTCAACGGGCTCGACCCGGAGGGCGTCCGCTGGATCCGCACCCTGATGCGGGAACTGGCCGCCGAGGGGCGGACGGTGCTGCTGTCCAGCCACCTCATCAGCGAGATGGCGCTCACCGCCGACCATCTGGTGGTGATCGGCCGGGGCCGGCTGCTGGCCGACACCTCGGTGTCCGAACTCACCGCCGACGGCAGGTCCCTGGAGGAGGCGTTCTTCCGACTCACCAGCGACAGCGCCGAGTACCAGGGCGCCAGCTACCCGGGCGCCGGCTCTCCGGGCCCCAGCCAGCAGAGCCCCACTCGGCAGAGCACCAGCCAGCAGGGGAGGCGGCCGTGACGAGTCTGACCGGCGTGCCCGGCACGGCAGCGGGCGCCGCACCGGGCACGGGCCCGGGCCACTACGGCCTCGCGCACGCGGCGCGGATGGAGTGGATCAAGCTGCGCAGCCTGCGTTCGACGGTGTGGGCGCTGCTCCTCGTCGTCGTGGGCATGATCGCCATCGGCGTGGTCACCATGGCCAACACCTCCGTCCCGTCGAGTGCGGCGGCCAGGGCGACCTTCGACCCGACCAACAACGTGCTGGCGGGCGTCGCGCTCGGCCAGCTCGTGGTCGGCGTCCTGGGAGTGCTCTCGATGACCAGCGAGTACTCCTCCGGCACCATCCGCGCGACCCTGGCCGCGATCCCGAACCGGCCGCTGGTGCTGGCCGCCAAGACGGCCGTGCTCGGGCTGGTCACGCTCGCCGTGGGGGAGGTCGTCGCCTTCGTCACGTTCTTCGCCGGGCGGGCGGCGTTGACCGACGCCGTGACCGCGCCCTCCCTGGGCGATCCGGGCGTGTTCCGCGCGGTCGTGCTCGCCGGCGTGTACCTGGCCCAGGTGACGCTGATCGGCATCGGGTTGGGCGCGCTCACCCGGCACACCGCGGGCGGGATCGGCGCGCTGGTCGGCGTCTTCTACGTGCTGCCCGCGGCCACCGTGGGGCTGGCCGGCGTCACGGTCGCGAGCTACTTCCCGACCACGATCGCCGCCAACTCGCTGGCGGTCGCCAAGCCGGTGGCCGACTGCCTGTCACCCTGGACCGGTTTCGGCATGCTGTGCCTCTACACGACCGCGACCCTGGCCGCCGCCGGCTGGTCGCTGACCCGACGGGACGCCTGAATGTCACCGGCGTCCGGGGAACCGTCGTCACGGGACCGGGTGTCCGGGGACCGGGTGTCCGGGGAACCGGCGGCCCGGGAACGGGTGGTCGCGGGGGCCCGGACCGCCGTGCGCACGCCGGTCACCCGGCGGGCCTGGGCCGAGCTCGCCTACTGCGTGCTCGGCTTCCCGCTCACCCTCGCCGGTTTCGTCCTCGTCGTTCTCCTGCTGGCCCTCGGCGTGGGCCTCACCCTCTCGCTGGTCGGCGCGGCGCTCGGGCTGCTGCTGGCGGTGACGGGCATCGGCCTGGCCCGCGCCCTCGCCGCCGCCCACCGCGGTCTCGCCGGCTGGCTGCTTGGCGAGCGGATCGCCGCGCCGCCACCGGTCCGGATCCGGCCGGGCGCCGGGCCGCTCGCCCGGCTGGACGTCCGGCTGCGGGACGCCGCCGGCTGGCGGGCGGTGGCGTACGTGGTGGCGAAGGTGCCCGCGGCCGCCTTCGGCGCGTACGCCGTCGGCTGCTGGTTCACCGCGCTGGTCAACCTGACCACCCCCGTCCGCTGGGTGGTGTTCGGCCAGGACCCGGGGTCCGTCGACTCGGGGAACGTGCCCGTGCTCACGCCGTTGCCGTTCGGGGGCGCCCCGCACATCGAGACCCTCCCCGGCACGACCCTGGCCGTCGCGATCGGGGCGGCCACCCTGCTCGTCGCTCCCTGGTTCACCCGGGGCGTGGTGGCGGTGGACCGCTGGCTGACCCGCGCCCTGCTCGGCGCCAGCCCGCTCGCCGAGCGGGTGCGCGACCTGGAGGAGACCCGGGCGCTGGCGGTCGACGACTCGGCGGCGTTGCTGCGGCGGCTGGAACGGGACCTGCACGACGGCGCGCAGGTGCGTCTCGTGGCGTTGGCCATGGGCCTCGACATGGCCAGGGAGAACCTCGGCCGCGACGACCAGGCCGTCATCGACCCGACCCGCCTGCGCCAGTTGATCGAGGGAGCCCACCGCAACGCCACCGAGGCGCTCGCCGAACTGCGGGACCTCGCGAGCGGCCTCCACCCGCCGGTCCTCGACGACGGCCTGCCCGACGCGCTCGCCACCCTGGCGGCGCGCAGCGTGGTGCCGGTCGAGCTGACGGTGGACGTACCCGTCCGCCCCACCGCGGCCATCGAGACCATCGCCTACTTCTGCGCCGCCGAACTCCTCGCGAACGTCATCAAGCACAGCGGCGCCCGCCGGGCCGTCCTGTCACTCACGGAGGAGGACGACACGCTCAGCCTGCGCATCACCGACGACGGCCACGGCGGAGCCGCGATCGGCACCGGCCCCGGCGGCGGAACCGGCCTCGCCGGCCTGCTCCAACGCGTCCGCACGGTGGACGGCACCCTGCACGTCACCAGCCCCGCCGGCGGCCCGACCACGGTCACGGTCCTGCTGCCGCTGCGGGCATGAGGAGGGACCCGGAATGTGCGCGGTAGCCAACTATTACCTTTTCCCCGTCCCCGCGCGTGAGAGCATGCCGCCATGCGCGTGGTGATCGCCGAGGACGCCGCTGTGCTGCGGGAACTGCTCGGCCAGATGTTGGGGGAGCGCGGCCACGAGGTGTGCGTGTCCGTGTCCGACGCGGACGCGTTGCGCGTGGCGGTGGCGGAGCATCGGCCGGACGCCGCCGTCGTGGACATCCGGATGCCGCCGACCCACACCGACGAGGGCCTGCGCGCGGCCATCGACGTCCGCCGGGCGTTCCCGGGCACGGGCGTGCTGCTGTTCTCCCAGTACATCGAGACCCGCTACGTCACCCGCCTGCTCGCCGACGGTTCGGCCGGTGTCGGCTACCTGCTGAAGGACCGGGTCGCCAACGTGGCGGAGTTCACCGACGCGCTGGCCAGGGTGGCCGCCGGCGGTACGGCGCTCGACCCGGAGGTCGTCACCCAGTTGGCCGGCGCGAGCCGCCGCGCCGAGAACCTGGGTGAGCTCACCGGCCGGGAACGCGAGGTGCTGTCCCTGATGGCGCAGGGCCGTTCGAACACCGCCATCGCCCAGACGCTGGTCATCTCCCCTGGCACCGTCGAGAAACACGTGGCGGCCGTCTTCGCCAAGCTCGGACTCCCCGCCTCCGAAGACAACAACCGGCGCGTCCTGGCCGTGCTGCGCCACCTGGGCGTGCCGTGAACGGGTCAACAACCGGCGCGTGCTGGCCGTGCTGCGCCACCTGGGCGTGCCGTGAACGGGTCAACAACCGGCGTGTGCTGGCCGTGCTGCGCCACCTGGGCGTGCCGTGAGCCCGGGCTCGGTCCGGGAGCACGGGCCGTGAACAGGCCGAAACCTTCACGGTAACGATGACGGTCGTCGTCCGATATGCCGGAATTTTTGCGATGATCGTTGCCGATGCCTTGTACCCTGAAGAATGGTTTCGGCGAGCCGGCAGGGCCGGTGTCGCGACGAACGGCACGACTGGTTACCCGGCTGACGAGTGGGCCGACGACACGGCGGGAGGTGATGCTGCGATGCGCAGTGAACCTCCTAGTCATCCCCCGCGCCGCGCCAGTACGCCCAGGCAGACACGCTCCCGGTAGGCCCCGCTCCGGCGGTTACCGCCCCCGATGGTCGTGCGCCTGGGGCGGTCGGCGTGTGCGCGTACCCCGGATGCCCGTGATCGCCTTCCGCCTGCTGGGGGTTCTGCCGCCATGACTCATCTTCCCGCCCTGCTCGACGACCACGACCTCGCCGGTGCCCTGGAGTGGCTGGAGACCCAGCCTCCGCACCTCATCGCCGACGAGATCGCCCGGATGGACGAGGTCAACTCCGTCGTCAGCTTCCGGCTGCTCGACAAGGACCGTGCCCTGGAGGTCTTCGAGGAACTGGATCCGGTCGACCAGCAGCAGATCCTCGAAGGGCTGCGCGACCAGGCGTTCCGCGACCTCGTCGAGCACATGGACCCGGACGACCGGGCCCGGATGCTCAAGGAGGCCCCCGCCAAGGTCGCCAAGCGGGTGCTGGCCGGGCTGAGCGCGCACGAGCGGCAGATGACCGCCGCCCTGCTCGGCTACCCCGAGGGCTCCGTCGGCCGTTTCATGACCCCCGAGACGGTCGCGCTGCAGCAGGACCTGACGGTGGGCCAGGCGCTGGAGGTGGTGCGCCGCCGCGGCGCCCAGGCCGAGACCATCTACACGTTGCCGGTCGTGGACCGGGGCCGCCGGCTGACCGGCATCGTCGAACTGCGCGAGCTCGTGCTGAGCGAGCCGGACGCGATGGTCTCCGACCTGGTGGTCACCGAGCCGCCCCGGGCCAGGGCCACCGACCCGGCCGAGCACGCGGCCCGGCTGGTGCGCGAGACCAACGTCCTCGACCTGCCCGTGGTGGACAGCGAGGACCGGCTGGTCGGCCTGCTCACCAGCGACGACGCGTTCGAGGTCATCGAGGCCGCGGACACCGAGGACGTGGCCAGGCAGTCCGGCTCCGAGCCGCTGGAACGGCACTACATGTCGGCCAGCGTCTTCCAGCTCTCCCGCACCCGGATGATGTGGCTGATGCTGCTCCTGGTGGCCGCCACCCTGACCGTCACCGTGACGCAGGCGTTCGAGGGCGAACTGGAGTCGGTCACCCAACTCGCCCTGTTCGTACCGCTGCTGATCGGCACCGGCGGCAACGCCGGCTCGCAGGCCGCGACGGCCGCGGTGCGCGCCCTGGCCGTCGGCGAGGTGCGCACCTCCGACCTGCTGAAGGTGATCTGGCGCGAATGCCGCACCGGGCTGCTGCTGGGCGCGATGCTCGCGGTGCTCGGCTTCGTCGTGGGCTCGTTCTTCGTGGGATGGGACGTCGCCACGGTGGTCGGCCTCACCCTCATCGTGATCTGCGCCTGGGCGTCCACCGTCGGCGGCACCATGCCGCTGCTCGCCAAGAAGCTGCGCATCGACCCGGCAGTCGTCTCCGCGCCGATGGTCACCACCCTGGTGGACGCCACAGGCCTCGTCATCTACTTCACCACCGCGAAGCTGGTCCTCGGCATCTGACCCGAGGTCTCCCGGGCTGCCAGCCCGTCACCCCAGCCCACGCCCCAGCCGGCGCCCCAACTGGCCTGGTCGCCGTAGTCAGGGATCTCGTACGGGAACGACCAGTCCTCCAGCCAGGTGCAGTACTCGTAGATGTAGCCGGGGTCGTTGTGCCAGACGTCGGCGTACGGCTCCGTGACGTCGTAGGTGTCGCCGACCGTCCGGATCGCGACCTGGTAGTCGCCGGTCGGCACGGAGATGGTCCGGGTGGGCAGTCCCGAGTCGTTGCAGGACGACTCACCGCCGCCGGGGCCCGCCGGCAGGGTGATCGAGCCGTGTTCGGGGCCGGCCCAGAGGATCTCCGTCTCCTCGGACGAGACGTTGACGATCTCGATGGTCACCGACCCGCCGACGGAGCTTTCCGCGAAGCTGCCGCCGGGCAGCAGCCCGTCGGGGTCGCGGCCGTTGATCTCGTTGATGTCGACGGCGATCAGCACGTCCCTGGCCTGGTCGGCCTCGGCCGAGTCGGGGAAGTCGTCGCGCAGGCGGCGCAGTGACTCCCTGGCACCGTCGTGGTCGCGGTCGCGGAAGCGCGCGACGCCGCAGTCGTAGAGCGCGTCGCGCAGGCCGGCGCGCGCCCGATTCACCAGTCCGGCGCCGTTCACGTCGTCGAACGGTTCGACCGCCTGGCAGGCGTTGCCGGCGGCGGCGCGCGCGGTGCCGCAGTCGTAGCGCGCCTCGTTGAGCGACTGCCCGGCGTCGTCGGCGAGGGCGGAGGCGGCCTCTGCGGTGTCCGCCGCCTGCTGGAAGGAGTCGATGGCGTCGCAGTGCCGGTCGTCGCCGGTGCGGATCTCGCCGCAGCCGAAGTGGGCCTGCGGCAGTGCCTCCTCGGCCCGGGCCGCGAGGTCGGCGGCGTCCTTCGACTGGGACTCCGCGTCCAAGTCGGCGAACGGCAGCAGCTCGTCGATGGCCGCGCAGAACCGCTCGTCCGCGTACGCCTGGGTGCCCGAGGCGTACAGCTCGTCCAGCCGGCCGGGCACAGCCTCGGCCTCCGGCGAGTCCGGGTGGTGTTGGCGGACCGCGGCGTAGGCGTCGACCGTGTCGAGGTAGCGGGTGCCGCCGGTCTCGCCCGTGGCGGCGAGCGCGTCGTCGGCCAGCGCGTCGGCGTAGTCCATCCGGAGCCCGGCCAGGTGCGCGTCGGCGTCGGTCCACACCGGCGCGCCGCCGGCGTAGCGGTCCAGGTAGTCCTGGAAGCCGGCGATGGCCTCGGGGTACTCCTCCGCCTCCTCGCGGCGGCTCGCGTCCCGCAGCAGCTCGCAGTTGGCCTGCTCGCGGCGGGCGTCGGCGGGTGCGGGGGTCAGCGTGAACTGGTAGAGGCCGTTCTGGGCGTCCTCGTAGTGGTCGGTGGCGGCTTCGCAGTCGCCGGCCGCGTGGGCGTCCTGCGCCTCGTCGAACGCGCGCTGCGGCACCGTGCGGAACGCCGCGAACCCTGCGGCCACCAGCACCAGCAGCAGCACCCCCACGGCGAACGGCCGCCACCCGGTGGGCGGCGGCGGAGACCCGGACGCACCGAGCTGCACCGTCGCGGGCTCGGCCGGCGGCAGTGCGGGTGGCTGGGCCGGTAGCTGGGCGGAGAATTGGGTGGGGGGATGGGCCGGCGGCTGGTCCGGTGGCTGGCTCGGGGGCGGCGGGGTGCGCAGCGCGACCGTGGCTGGTTCGGCGGGTGGTTCGGTGGGCGGACGGGTCGGCGGTTCGGCCGGCGGCTGGTTCGGGGGCGGTGGCGTGCGCAGCGCGACCGTGGGCGGCTCGGCCGGTGGCTGTCCCGGTGGCTGGTCCGGAAGTGCCGGGGTGCGCAGCGCCATCGTGGCCGGCTCCGCGCCGCCGAGACCGGTCGCCGCGCCCGGCCAGACGGGTTGCGCCGTGGGCGGTCCGGGGGGTCTCGGTCGCCGCGGCAGCGCCCGCCACCACGCGCCGGCCGCCGACACGGCGAGCCACAGCAGGTAGACGAACGCCCAGACGCCCGGCCGGTCGGAGGCGTTGGCGACGCTGGCGAGGATGAGCAGCAGCACGGTCCCCGCCAGCGAGGCGGCGGCGAGCACCCGGCTCCCGAGGAAGAGATAACCGGCCCCCGTCCCGCTGGCGTTGAGCAGCGCCGCCGCCAACGGTCTGCGCTTGTCTCCCGGCGAGTGGCGCTCCCCGGTGTCCAGCGCCGCCGCCAACGGTCTGCGTCTGCCTCCCGATGACCGGGCCGGGTGGTGCTTCTCGGTGTCCTCGACGTCATCGTCAGTAGTCATGTCCGAGCTCTACCCACGCCGCCGGGGGCCGGTTCCGGTAAGGGCGGCTCTCAGAAGAATGTGATGTAGAAGTAATTCGAGTATTCGTACCCCGAGTTCAGTTCCCAGGTCCCGTAGAACGGGGTCACCGAGGCGTCCGAGCTGGCCCGCGCCACCACCTCGTAGTCGCCGGGGGACAGGGACAGCGTCGCCGTGCAGCCGCTGCAGGCGTCGATCGTCGTCCGGCCGGTCTCCGGGCCGGTGTAGAGGATCTCCAACGTCTCCGAGGAGCCGTTCTCGATTTCCACGGTGGCCACGCCGGCCGCGCCGCTGCCCGACTGGTCCGGGTCGGGCAGTTCACCGGTGCTCGAGTCCTCGCTGATCTCGGCGATGTCGATGCTGATCAGCATGTCCTCGGCCTCGCCGGCGTGCGCGTCGTCCGGGTAGTCGTCCAGCAGCCGCTGGAGCACGTCCCTGGCCTCGGGGTAGGAACCGGCCTGGTAACGCGCCTCACCGCAGTCGAACAGCGTCTCGCGCAGCGCGGAGCCCGCGCGGTCCGCCATCCGTTCGGACGCGGCGGGTGCGGTGGCGGCCGCCTCGAACTCCGGGGCGGCCTGGCAGGGCTCGTCGTTGTCCTGGTGCGCGCTGGCACAGCCGTAGTGCGCCTCGGGGAGCGCGCCGTTGGCCTGCTCGCCGAGGTCGCGCGCCTCCGGCTCGTCGAACTGGTCCGCGAGCCCCGCGAACTGCTCCAGCGCGTCGGTGACCTGGCAGTACCGCTGGTCGGCGAGCGGCGCGGTGCGCGCGTCGTAGATCCCGCGCACCCGCTCCTCGACGTGGCCCGCCTCGGGCGAGTCGGGGTAGTCGGCGCGCAACTGGAAGTACGCCTCGATCGCGGTCAGGTAGCCGTCGTCGCCCTCCCAGCTGTCGGCCTCGGCGGCCCGCTCGGCGACGGCGTCGGCCGACTCCAGGCGCAGCCCCGGGACCCGGGTCGCGGCGTCCGCGAACGGCGGCGCGCCGTCGTAGCCGGCGAGGTACTCCTCGTAGCCGCCGAGCGCGGCCGCGTAGTCGCCCCGTTCGGCGGCCCGTTCGGAGACCAGCAGCAGTTCGCAGGCCGCCAGCCCGTCCCTGGCCTCGGCCAGCACCGGGGTGAGCAGGAACTCGTACTGCGACGCCGATGCCCGCTCGTAGTGGTCGCTCGCCTCGGCGCAGTCGCCGTCGGCGTGCGCCGCGTCCGCGGTGTCCAACTCGCCGGCCGGCGTCGCCCGGTAGAACACCAGGCCGGCCGCCACCAGCGCCAGCACCACGGCGCCGACCACCGGCGCGTACGCCGGGGCGCGGATGATGGCCGTCTCGCCCCGGATGCCGTGCCGCCAGCCGCTGAACATGGCGCCGAGCAACCACAGCGCGTAGACGACGAGCCAGACCACGGGGGTGCCGCTGGCGTTGAGCGCGTTGGCGAGGACGATCAGCAGGACGGTGGCGATCCAGTACCTGACGGCCTTGCCCCACAGGCGTAGGTAGACGAACCCGAGGCCCCAGCCCGTCCCGTTGAGCAGGACAGCCGTCAGTCCACGCCGTCGTCTGGCCCGCGGATCGAAGTCCACGTTCACCGTCATGTTCTCGCCCCTCTGGTCAACCCTCGCGCGCTGTGCCCGATACCACGTCGGCCGGGATCCTACGGTTGCGCGCCGGACGGCGCGTCGTCCGGGGTTGGCGCTGCCTGTGCTCCCGGCGGCGCCGGCGTCACCCGGACGGCACCGGCGTGAACGCCGCCACCCCCACCATCCGCGCACCGCCCCACCTTCGGCGTCCCCCCACGGTCCCCGCCCGGTCCCCGCCCGGTCGGCATCGCGACGGACATCCGGGTCAGCCGCGAGGGCTACGACGGAGGGCTACGCCGGAGGGCTACGACGGAGGCGAGCCACTCCGTTCGGTTCAACTCCCCGGCCGGCAACCGCTCCCCGCCCCGTGCCCGGGTGACTACTGTTGGCTGAGCACTCCGCAACGGTCAGGGGTGCGGCACGACGCGAGCGGGCCGGCTCTCGACTGGCCGGGACGGGGTTGGGGCCGGAATGGGGTTGGGGGACGTGGGGCGCCGGTTCTTCCTCGCGATGGGCAGCGGTCGGTACCGGAACCTGCCGGAGCAGGACCAGCTCACCCACGTGTCCGCGGACGTGGGACAGATGGCCGCGCTGTTCGAGTCGTTCGGCTACCAGCGCGTCCTGCCGGGACTCGGCGAGTACGACGGCGCCGAGCAACTGCGCCAGAAGCTCAGCCACTGGTCGCAGGACGCCCGCCTCACCCGCGACGACGTGGTGGTGCTGTACTTCGCAGGCCACGGCGTGGTCGAGGAACGCGACCGGCACTACCTGCTCTGCTGGGACTCCGAGGACGAGAACCTGGCGGCCACCGCCCTGCCCACCGAGGACCTGGTACGCATCCTGTGCCGCGGCGAACTCCGCCAGCTGCTGATCGTCCTGGACACCTGCTCGGGCGGCGCGGGCAGCGCCGACGCGGCCGCCGTGGCCTTGCAGACCCTCGCCTACCGCCACAGCGGCAACGACGTCTCCACCGCCCTGTACTTCCTCGCCTCCTCCCGGCGCCGGGACGTCGCTCAGGACGGCGCGTTCCCCGGCGCGTTGCGCGAGGCCATCGCCACGACCACCGAACGCACCGGCCAGCGGCAGCGCTACCTCGACCTCACCGAGCTGGTGAAGGCGGTCAACGAGCGCTTCGAGGCCGACGACCACGGCCAGCGCGCCGAACTGGCCAGCGGCCTGGTCACCGGCCTGGCGCCGTTCCTGCCGAACGCCGGCTTCCGCGAGGACCTCCCGCCGGTCGGCACCGACCTGGAGATCCAACGCCGCGCCACAGACCGGGAACGAGACCGCGACCTGGCCGAGCACTTCGGCCCACGTTCCCGCGGCGTCGAGTTCGAGTCGGAGCAGGGCCTGTACTTCAGCGGCCGGGTGGGCGTCCTCACCCAGCTCGTCGCCTGGCTCACCGCCCCCGAGGGCGACGGCAAGGGCCGCGTCATCACCGGCAGCCCCGGCTGCGGCAAATCGGCGGTCCTCGGCCGGATCGCCGCCCTGTCCGACCCGGTGTACCGCGAACGGATCGACCTCACCGGCGTCCCGGCCGCCACCGTCATCCCCGAGGGCTGCGTGACGGCCGCCGTCCACGTCCGGCACAAGCGCCTGGAGGAGGTCGTCGCCCGGATCGCCGACGCCCTCGGCGCCGAGGCCGACGGCACGGCGGCGCTGCTCCAGGAGCTCACCCGGCGCGGCCGGCAGGGCTCCGTGGTCATCGTCGTGGACGCCGTGGACGAGGCCGGCTCGGACACCGCCGCCGACTCCGGCGGCCACGGCGAACCGCGCCGGATCGCCCGGGAACTGCTGCGCCCGATGTCGGAGATCCCCGGCGTCCGGCTGCTCATCGGCACCCGCCGCGAACTGGTCACCAGCCTCGGCCCCACGCTCACCGTGCTCGACCTGGACCACCCGGACTACCGGGCCAACGAGCGGGACGTCGCCGGCTACGTCACCCGGGTCCTGCTGGCCGCCGAGGAACCGGAGGTCCGCACCCCCTACCGGTCACGCCCCGACCTGGCGGGGACGGTGGCGGCGGCGGTGGCCGAACGCGCCGCCGGCGTCTACCTCTACGCCCGCACCACCGCCCGCACCCTGCGCTCCGACGCCACCCCGGTGGACGTCGCGCGCCCCGGCTGGGCCGAGGCGCTGCCCAGCGAGATCGGCGAGGCCTTCGACGACTACCTCGCCCGTTTCGGCCCCGACGAGCCCCGGGTCCGCCGGATGCTGCTGGCGTTGGCGTTCTCCGAGGGCAAGGGCCTGCCGAGGGGGCGCGTCTGGACGACGCTGAGCTCCGTCATCTCCGCCGTCGAGTGCACCGAGAACGACATCACCTGGGTCCTCGACGTCGCCGAGGCCTACGTCGCCGAGGTGACGGACGGCGACCGCCGCTCCGCCTACCGCCTCTACCACAAGGCGCTCGCCGAACACCTGCGCGCGACCGCCGACCGCTCGGCCGAGGAACTCCAGAGCCTCATCGTCGACGCCCTCACGTCGATGGCGCCCCGCCCCGGCGACCGGACCGCCCCCGACTGGTTCGCCGCCCCGCCCTACGTCAGCCAACACCTCGCCACCCACGCCGAGGCCGCGGGCCGCCTCCCCGACCTCATCGAGGACCCCGGCTTCCTGCTGGCCAGCGAACCGCTCGCCCTGCTCCGGGCGCTGGGCTCGGTCCAGGGCGAACCCGGCGACCCCCACCGCCGCATCCGCAGCGCCTACGAACAGATCGCCCACCGCCTCGGCGACGCCGCCTCCACGCTGAGCGACCGCGCCGCCGACCTGCAGCTGTCGGCCAGGCGTTGCGGAGCGGACGCCCTGGCCGACCGGGTCAACGACCTCGGCATGGCCCTGCCGTGGACGGCCCGCTGGGCGTGGTGGTCGACGAGCGGAACGCACCGGGTGCTGAGCGGGCACACGCGTGCCGTGGAATGCGTCGCCGTCGGCGACCTGGACGGCCGCTCCATCGCGGTGACCGGGAGCTGGGACAAGACGATGCGGGTCTGGGACCTGGCCACACAACAACAGATCGGTGAGCCACTGATTGTGGGTACCGCCGTTCGCGCGGTCACCATCGGCGAGGTGGACGACTACACCGTCGCGCTCGTGGGCGGTGTGGGCGGAGCCATCCGAGTCTGGGACCTGTCAACTGGACACGAACTCGGTGCGGCGCTGACCGGACACACCAGCGACGTCCTGGACTTGGCGACGCTCGTCGTCGACGGGCGACCCGTGGTGTTGTCCGCGAGCGGCGACGGCACGGCTCGCCTCTGGGATCTGCGCGAACGGCGCCAGCTCGGGCCGGCCTTGGCTGCACATAAGCGCACGGTGGCGGCCTGCGCCCTCGGCACGGTCGACGGAACACCGATCGCGATCACCGGCGGCGAGGACAAGCGCGCCTACGTCTGGGACCTCTCCGGCCTGTTCGGTACCGTTCACACACCTCATGACGGAATTCTGCTCACCGGCCACAGCGACAGCATTAGCGCCGTCACCATCGGCCAACGAGACGGGCAAACCCTGGCCCTGCTCGGCGACGTCGCGGGCATGCTCAGTCTCTGGGACCTGTCCACCCGCCAGCAGATCGGCGAGCCGCTGACGGCCCACGTCAATCCGGACTGGGAGGGCGTGACCTCTGCGACCATCGGTGTCTTCGATGGGCGTCCCATCGCGCTGACCAGTGGGAAGATGGACGCTCGGCTATGGGACCTACGAACGCTGCGTCAGCTGGACCATCCGTTGCAGGGCCATACACGGGTGATGAGAAGCAGCGCGCTGGTCGAGCGTTCCGACGGTGCCATGGCGGTCACGGTCGCTGGCGACCGCACTGCCCGTCTTTGGGACCTGACCGCGGACCAGCCGGCGGCCGGTCACACAGGGGTGGTGACCGCCCTGGCGTGCGCCCCCGTGCGAGGCCATCACCTCGCGCTGACCGGAAGCGCGGACGGCACTGCCCGCGCCTGGGACCTCCTTGCTCGCGTCCAGATCGGTCGGCCCATGGAAGGCCACGCCGGCTCTGTGGTCGCCGTCGCCCTCGGCACACGAGGAAGGGACGCGGTCGCCGTCACCGGCGGCTCGGACTGCACCATCAGAGTGTGGGACCCGTTCACCGGACGATCGCTCCATTCGCCCGTCACCGGGCACACCAACGAGGTGACTCACCTTGCCGTCAGCAGGCTCGGCACGCGGCCGGTCATCGTCAGCGGCAGCGAGGACGGGACCATCCGTGTGTGGGACCTCGACTCCTGCCAGGCCCTCATGGAGCCACTGATCGGACACCTGGGATCGATTCGCCACATGGCGGTCCGCCGCGCCGGCCAGGCCCTCGAGATTGCCGTAGCCACCCGCAACGACCACGCCTACCTCTGGGAGGTGAGCTTCAATGACGACGCACCGCTGGCGCGTCGGGTCCGACACCTTGACCTCGACGAGGTGATGGACGCTACGGACGCGGTCGGACTCGGATTCCTTGGCGAACAACCGGTGGCGCTCGTCGGACGGATGGGCAACGCGGTGGTCGCGGTGGACGTGAGGTCTGGCGATCCCATCGCGACTACCTCCGGTCTCGGCTTTCTCCCCACCACCTGCCACCTTGCGTCGGTCGCGGACGAACCCGTCATCGTGACGTTGGACCACGGCGGGTTCACGCGGGTCTGGGAGCTGGGCACCGGGCAGGAACTGGTGGGACGCGAGACCCGTCCGAGATTGTCCACGCGCTCCGGAGTGTTCGCGAGCGGCCGCCTCACCGGCTCAGACATCGCGGTCATCGCCCATTCCGAGCAGGTTCGTGTCTGGGACCTGGCCACGTTGGAGCCTCGGGGTGAGCCCTTGTGTGGTGAGGACCGACGGTTCCAGACAGTGGTGCCCGCCCCGCTGCAGCGGGGAGCGTCGCTGATCACGGGAACGTGGGACGGCACACTTCGACAGCACCTCCTGAAGGACGGTCGGCAGATCGCCGAACACGTCCTGACATCGAAGGGCTCGACGTACTTCTTTCCCTACGTGAACACGGTCGGTCAAACGAACGTCGTGCAGTGCGCCTGGACCGCGGTGGAGGTGGTCGACCTGGCGAGACGTCGTCGGAACTTGCGACTCCACGGTCAGTGGGCACGGATCGCGGCCGGCACGGTTAACGGGCGTGGTGTGGTGGTCGCCATCTCGGAGGACCTGGAGATGCGCGCTTGGGACGTGGAAACCGAGGAAGCGCTGTTCCGAACGGAGACCGGCCACACGGGTAGCATCACCGATCTGTGTCTCGGCACCGCCGGAGGCCACGAGGTGGTGGCCACAGCGTCCTTCGACGGCACGGTCCGCATGTGGGACATCCTCACGGGTCGGCCCCTTGGTCGGTGGCGTCCGGACACCGCCCTCGGGTGGGCACGCACCATGGACATCGGACAGATCGATGGACGAGATGTTCTGTTCCTGGGTGAAGACAGGGGGAAGCTGGGATTCTGGGACATCGAGTGCGGGGCGCCGGCGGGGGTCGAGCTGGATCCGCTTCCACACTTCGTCACCAAAGTGCGGCTCGTCAACGTCCACGACCATCCCACCGCGGTGGCCGCGGGCAGCGGAACGCTGCGGGTCTGGGACGTGCCCGTTGGCACACGCCGCGCCGACATCGACCTCGGCGCGACGATCTACGACCTCTGCCTCACCTCCGACGGCGACCTCTGCGTCGGCACGGACAAGGGGGTGGTCGCCCTGCGGCTGGAGGACCTTGGCGCCGGTGAGCCGGGGAACCGCCCGTGACCGCCGTCGTTCTCGTCCATGGCATAGCCCAGCAGGTGCGCGGGCCCGAGAGCCTGCTCGACGACTGGTACCCGGCCCTGGCCGACGGGCTCGCCCTGCACGGCGTGACTCCGCCGGACCGCGCCGCCGTCTCGATGGCGTTCTACGGCGACGTGTTCCGGCCGCCCGGACACCGTGGCGTCGGCCTCCCGGAGCTGACCGCCGACGACGTGACCGACCCGGTGGAGCGGGATCTGCTGCTCGCCTGGTGGGAACACGCCGCAGAACAGCAGCCGGCTGTGCCCGGGCCGCGCGACCCCGGCGCCCGGCTGCGCACCCCGCACGTGGTGCAGCGCGCCCTGGACGCCCTCAGCCACTCCGCCTTCTTCGCCGGCCTCAGCGAGCGACTGATGATCGCCAGCCTCCGCCAGGTCCGCCGTTACCTCACCGAACCGGCCACCCGCGACGCCGTGCGGCAACGCCTCGCCGCGCTCGTCACGGCCGAGACCCGTGTCGTCGTCGCCCACTCCCTCGGCACGGTCGTCGCCTACGAGACGCTCGCCGCCGCCCGTCCCGAATGGCGCGACATCGCCCTCGTGACGCTCGGCTCCCCGCTCGCCATCCGCAACGTCGTCTTCGACCGCCTGCTCCCGGCCCCGACCGACGGCCGCGCCCACTGGCCGGCGTCCGTGAGCCGCTGGACGAACATCGCCGACCGCGGCGACGTCGTCGCCCTCGTCAAGACGCTGGCCCCGCGCTTCGGCGACCGCGTCACCGACCTGCCCGTCCACAACGGCGCCCAGGCCCACGACGTCCGCCCCTACCTCACGGCCCGCGAAACCGGCCAAGCCGTGGCGGCCGGCCTCACCCGCCGTTGACCACCCGCCGTTGATCAGCCGGGCGCGGGCGCTCTGCGCGTTGGCCTCCCGAACCGCCGTGGCCAGGTCGCGGTGGGGCGGAACCCGGCGCAGCAACTCCAGCAGCCGGAGGGCCGTCGGCAACCGGCAGCAGCCGAGCCAGATGACGGGGACCTCGCGCGCGTGCGCCGGCGACATGTCCAACTCCGCCAACGGCGACAACGCGGGCAGCTCCACCCCGCGCCGGGCGAGTTCGCGCCGCAACTCGGCGCACACCTGATGAGCTTCGGATGTTACTCCCACAGCGGTAATCACCTTTCCGGGCATTTACGCGGGCTTTCCCCCAAGAGACTCGTCCCGTCCGCCTAGCCTCACCAGGGGTGAGCGATTAACCGCGTTCCGCGGTAAGGACAGGAAGTGACGCCATGGCCAAGGACGCCAGGGACGCCAGGGAACTTGATCCCATGGACACGATGGGCGCGCTCTACTGCAAACGCCTCCGGAAGTACCGCCTGGAGGCCGGGTGGACCCAACGCTGGCTTGGCACGAAGGTCCACGTCGTCGCCGCCCGCATCAACCAACTGGAACGCGCGACGGGAGCGAAGCCGACCGTCGAGCTCTCCGCCAAACTCGACGAGGTGCTCCGCACCGACGGCCTGCTGGCCGAGCTGACCCCGCACGTCAGGCGCGAGGCGTTCCCGAACTTCGCCAGGCTGCATCTGGATCAGGAGGCCGTGGCGACATCCGTTCGCACCTACCTGACTCAGGTGGTTCATGGTCTGTTCCAGACGGAGGACTACGCCCGCACTCTGCTGGGCTTCGGCCCGGATCTTCGATCGGAGGAACATCTGGAGGAACGGCTGACGGCCCGGATGGAGCGCCAGCCTCGTCTTTGCGATCCCGACCTGCGGGAGTTCCGGATGATCTTGGACGAGTCCGCGCTGGCACGGCCTTTGGGCGGGCCGCAGGTCATGCGGACTCAATTCGCTCGACTGCTGGAAATGGCGGCGGATCCCAGAATCACCATTCAGGTGCTCCCCTTCGCATCCGGTGGTCACCCCTCGCTGGAGTCCTCGCTGACGCTGCTGACCTTGCCGGACGATGCCCAGACGGCTTATCGAGAGGGCCACGGATTCGGGCATCTCACGGCGGAGTTGCCCGAGGTGAGGGCCTGTTCCAGGGACTACGATCAGATCGCGGCGCAGGCTCTGCCGGAGCACCTGTCGCTCGACCTGATCCGCTCTGTGATGGAGGGCCGCTATGGGGCACATCTCCCGAGCACAGCTCAACGCCGCCGCTTGGCGGCGCAGCAGCCACAGCGACTCGGGCGGCGGTCAGTGCCTCGAAGTGGCTACCGGCTTCCCCGGCGTCGTCCCCGTCCGGGACAGTAAGCGGCCCGACGGGCCCGTGCTCCTCATTCCGGCCGCTGCCTGGGGGGCGTTCGTGGCTGGGCTGCCTCACACCCGGTCGTAGAACAGCAACCCGTCCTCGCGGAGCCGGGCGCCCTCGGTGGGGCGGTGTTCGTCGAGTCGGCCGTTGTGGGCCAGGTGCAGTACGGTCGCGCCGCGGGCCAGGACGGCGAAGTCGGCGATGAGGCGGCGGTGGCAGCGCCACCACAGGGCCTCGGAGCACATCACGGCCGTGTACTCGGTCTCCGCCGCCTGCCGTAGCAGTTCGTTCATGGCCGCGACGAACTCCGGCTCCCGGGTGTGCCCGGCGTAGCCGCGGAACGAGGCGTTCTCCCAGAACACGTCCGGCGAGTCCGCCGCGGCCTGGCGGAAACCGCCGAGCCGTGGCTCCCAGCGGTAGGCGAGTCCTGCCTCGTCCAGCCAGGTCACCAGCGCGTCTCGTCCGACGTCCGGGTTGCGTCGGCTCCCGGGCGCGGTCCGTACGTCAACGACGGCCCGGACGTCCGCCCCGCGCAGCAGCGGAACCAACTCCTCCCGCCCGGCGGTGCCATGTCCGAACGTCACCAGCGTGGTCATGCACCCAAGCCTGCCCCGTCACGTGGCGCAAACCCCTCATTTCGTCGGCGTGGGGGAGAACGTCTCAGGGGTCGGGCGTCAACGCTCTGCGCCGCTCTTCTCGTTCGGGTGGTGTTCGATCGATTACCTGGTGTTTTCACAGGACGTTCGACAGGGTGGAGGTAGTGAGCCGAAACACCTCCGGGGGGTAGCACCATGAGCGTCATCACGCAGACCGACACCGCACAGAC
>NZ_JBDPLU010000047.1:0-12605 GCF_039871525.1 Streptomyces sp. B6B3
GGGGGTAAGGCCCCCGGAAGACGACCGGGTTGATAGGCCAGGGATGGAAGCCCTGTGAGGGGTGGAGTTGACTGGTACTAATAGGCCGAGGGCTTGTCCGCAGATGCTCGCGTCCACTATGACTTTTCGATCCCGGCTTTATTGGCTGGTTCGAGTGCTAACTGAACAGTGCGCTTGTTCGACTTGGAGCACTTGAAAAATAGTGTTCCGGTGGTCATGGCGGGAGGGAAACGCCCGGTTACATTCCGAACCCGGAAGCTAAGCCTCCCAGCGCCGATGGTACTGCATGGGGGACCGTGTGGGAGAGTAGGTCACCGCCGGACAATTTTTGAAGACCTCTGGTTCACCAGCGTACGCGCTGGTGAACCAGAGGTCTTTTTTGTTTTTCTTACGACGGGAGTGACGATGTCCGAGCCGGAGCGTCCCGATAATTCAGAGGAACGACCCCAGAGGCGTGCGGGCGACGGCCGGCGCGATCAGCGCGACGACCGCCGTGGCGGGCCGGGTGGTGGTTCGTGGCGGCGTGATGACCGTGGTGGTCCTCCCCGTGGTAGCCGGCCGGACGATCGTCGTGGTGGACCTGCGGGTGGGCCCTGGCGTCGAGACGACCGCGACAGCGCCTCTCGGAGCGGTCGGCCCGATGACCGGCGCGGCGGGCCCCCTGGTGGGTCCTGGCGTCGTGACGACCGTGGTGGTCCTCCCCGTGGTGGCCGGCCGGACGACCGGCGCGGTGGACCCAGCTCAGGTTCGTGGCGGCGTGACGACCGTGGCGGCCCGCCCCGTGGGGATCGGCCGGACGATCGGCGTGGCGGGCCCGGTGGTGGGTCCTGGCGGCGTGATGACCGTGGTGGTCCTCCCCGTGGTGGCCGGCCCGATGACCGGCGCGGTGGACCCAGCTCAGGTTCGTGGCGGCGTGACGACCGTGGCGGCCCGCCCCGTGGGGATCGGCCGGACGATCGTCGTGGCGGGCCCGGTGGTGGGTCCTGGCGTCGGGACGAGCGTGGTGGTCCTCCGCGTGGGGATCGGCCGGACGATCGTCGTGGCGGGCCCGGTGGTGGGTCCTGGCGGCGTGATGACCGTGGTGGTCCTCCGCGTGGGGATCGGCCGGACGATCGTCGTGGCGGGCCCGGTGGTGGGTCCTGGCGTCGGGACGAGCGTGGTGGTCCTCCGCGTGGGGATCGGCCGGATGAACGGCGTGGCGGACAGGGCGGTGGTTCGTGGCGGCGTGATGACCGTGGCGGTCCGCCCCGTGGCGGTCGGCCGGACGAGCGGCGGGAGAGCCGTGACAGGCGTGACGACCGTGGGTTCCGTAGCGACCGGCGGGACGACCGCGGCGGGTCGCGAGGCGGGGGCCGGAGCTTCGGTCCGCGCGGGAGCGGACCCGGCGGACCCGGCGGCCGTGGCGGTTTCCGGCCCGGGAGCGGGCAGCCCCAGCGGCGGGACCGGGACGCCCGTGACCCGCGCGCCCGCGAGCGGGAGCACGTTCCGCGGCTTCCCATCCCCGACGAGGTCACCGGCGAGGAGATCGACGCGTCCGTGCGCCAGGAGCTGATGAGCCTCCCCAGAACCCTGGCGGTCGACGTCGCCAGGAACCTGGTGATGGTGGCGAAGCTCCTGGACGAGGATCCCGAGCGTGCCTACGGCCACGCGCGCACCGCGCTCCGCCTGGCCTCGCGGGTCGGTGCCGTCCGGGAGGCCGCGGGGTTCGCCGCCTACGCGGTGGAGAAGTACGCCGAGGCGCTGCGTGAGTTCCGTGCCGCCCGCCGGATGACCGGCTCGGCGCATCTGTGGCCCGTCATGGCGGACTGCGAGCGCGGCCTCGGCCGTCCCGAGCGGGCGCTGGCCATGGCCGGCGAGCCGGAGGTGCGGAAGCTCGACAAGGCGGGGCAGGTCGAGATGCGCCTGGTCACCGCCGGTGCGCGCCGCGACATGGGCCAGGCCGATGCCGCCGTGGTCACGCTGCAGAGCCCGGAGCTGGCCTCCCAGGCCGTGCACCCCTGGACCCCGCGGCTCCGGTACGCCTACGCCGACGCGCTGCTCGCCGTCGGCCGGGAGGCCGAGGCCCGCGAATGGTTCGCCAGGGCGCTGGAGGTCGACCAGCAGGGCAGCACCGACGCGTCGGACCGGCTGGCGGAGCTGGACGGCCTGGAGTTCATCGACACCCTCGACGAGGAGGCGGAAGAGGCGGAACTCGCCCAGGAGGAGGACTGACGCCGGGCGTCGGCGCCCCCGCTCACCCCGCGCCGTTCGCGGACGGGTCCTCCCAGGCCGGGTTCAGCGCGCGTAGCACGAGCCCGGACGCCGGTTTGGGGCCGAACGATGTCGACTTGTGCGGCATCGTGATGCCCCGTTCGGCGAGTTCCCGGACCGTCTCCTCAGCAACGGGCCGCATCAGCACGGCCGTGCCTCCGGCCGCCTCGGCCTGCGCCACGGCCGCGCCCGCGTCGTGCAGGTAGCCGATCCCGGCGGTCTCGTCGGGACGCCGCCACGCCTCGCCGAGCAGCGCCGCGTGCAGCACCGTCGCGTCCAGGCGGCGCCATGCCTCGGGCCGGTCGGCGGGCACGGCCCGGGCCAGCAGTCCCGGGTCGATGCGGTCGAGCAGCTGGAACGCCCCGGCGCCGGCCAGCAGGAACGCGTTCTCCGCGGTGCCGGCGAGCGTCCCCAGCGCCTCGGTCAGCGGCCCGGCCACCCGCCGGACCCGGCACACCCCCTCCAGGTCGGCCAGGGCCCGGTCCACCGGCAGGCCCGGCAGCACCCGGTGGATCGCCTGGACCCGCAGCGGGAAGCGGGCGGTGTCCACCAGCAGCACCAGCCCGCGGTCCCAGGGCGGCGCGTTCCCGTGTTCCGCGGCCAGCCGCAGGTACGTCGCCCAGCGGTGGTGGCCGTCGGCGATCAGCGCCCGCCGGCGGGACAGGTCTCGCGCGATGGCCGCCTGCTCGGCCGGCTCGGTCACCGCCCAGAGCCGGTGGCCGACCCCGTCCGCGGTGGTGATGGAGAGCAGCGGTGGTTCGCCCGCCGCGCGTTCCACGACGGCCGCCGCGCCGGCCACGGAGCCGTCCGAGCGGTAGGAGAGCAGCAGCGGTTCCAGGTTGGCCGCGGTCGCCCGCATCAGCGCCGCCCGGTCGGCCACCACCTCGGGCATGACGTCCTCGTGCGGCAGCACCACGCCCTCCTCCGGGCGACTCAGCCGCAGCGCGCCGAGCACACCGCGTTGCAGCCGGTCGCCGGAGCGCTGCTCGTAGACGTAGAGCGCGGGCGCCGGGTCGGGGGCCAGCGCGCCGTCCGTCAGCCAGCGGCGCAGCGTGGCGGCGGCCCGCCGGTGCCCGGCGGCCGGGTCAGTGGCCTCCGGCAGGATGAGCCGGACGATGTTGTACGGCTCGGCGGTCTCCAGTCGGCGCCGGCCCTCCGGACGCACCACCACGTCGTAGGGCGGGGAGGTCACCGCGGCGAGGCTGGTCACTCGCTCCGGGGCGTAGCGAAGGGCACGGAAGGGAGCCAGGTCGAGGCCGTCGGAAGGCATCCCCGCATGGTAAGCCGGGCCGTCCGGCGCGGGCTCCGAGCGGTGCGGGATGATCGAAGGCGCTATGACTGAGCACGACCGCGGACAGCGCGGTGATCGCAACAAGGCGAACGAGGACTCCTTCGCGCACGGCGAGTCGGGGAGCCCCGGGACGATCCCGGCGGAGCGGGCCGCGACGGAGGGCCTGCCACGGGGGTCGGAACGCCCGCTGTGCGCTGTGTACGACACGGCCCTGCTCGACCTCGACGGCGTCGTCTACGCCGGCGGCGCCGCCCTGCCGCACGCCGTGGAGTCGCTGCGCTTCGCGACGGAGCAGGCCGGCATGCGGCTCGGCTATGTGACCAACAACGCCGCTCGCACCCCGCGGACGGTCGCCGAGCACCTCACCCGGCTCGGCGTCCCGGTGACGGAGTCCGAGGTCATCACCTCGGCGTTGGCCGTCGCCCGGCTGATCGCGGAGCATGTGCCGGTGGGCGCGCCGGTGTTGTGCGCCGGTGGCGAGGGCCTGCGGGTGGCGCTGCGGGAGCGCGGGCTGCGTCCGGTGGACTCGGCGGACGACGGGCCGGCGGCGGTGGTCCAGGGCTACGGCGGGCCCGACATGCCCTGGGGGATGCTGGCCGAGGCGGCGCTCGCGGTCGGGCGCGGCGTGCCCTGGTTCGCCTCGAACACCGACGCCACCATTCCCAGCGGCCGGGGCATCACCCCCGGCAACGGCGCGGCGGTCGAGGTGGTGCGGATCGCCACCGGGCACACCAGGGAGCCGGTGATCGCGGGCAAGCCGGCACCGCCGATGCACCGGGAGTCGATACTGCGCACCGGGGCGCGCCGCCCGCTGGTGGTGGGCGACCGGCTGGACACCGACATCGAGGGCGCGCACGCCGGCGGTGTGGACGCGCTGCTGGTGCTCAGCGGGGTGACCGACGCGCCCCGGCTGCTCGCCGCGCGCCCGGACCACCGGCCGACCTACGTCGCGGCCGATCTCCGCGGCCTGCTGACGCCGCATCCTCGGGTGGAGCGCGACGGCGACGCCTTCCGGTGCGGCGGTTGGCGGGCTGTGGCCGGTCAGGGCCGGCTCCGCCTCGAAGAGCCGGGGCCGGCCGACGCCAGGGACCCTTCCTCGGGCCCTGCGGGCCTGGGCGGTGCCCCCATCGACGGGCTCCGCGCGCTGTGCGCGGCGGCCTGGGCTCAGGCCGGCCCGGACCGCTGCACGCTGCCGGCGGACGACGCGTTGTCCCGCCTCGCCCTCTGAGCCCTGTTCGGTCGGTCAGGTCGGCCAGGCCGGAGAGGTCGGTCAGGCCGCCGCGGCGATGGCCTGCCTGATGAGGTCGTCCTCGCTGGTCCCGCGCCGCCAGTAGCCAGTGAACGTGACCCGGCGCCGGTCCACGCCCCGATCGTTGACCAGGTGGCGACGCAGCGCCTTCACGCATCCGGCCTCGCCGGCGAGCCACGCGTACGGGGCGCCTCCGGGCACGGCGGCGGCCCGCATCGCCTCCAGCATCGGGTGTTTCGCGCCCGCCGGCTGCCCGTCGACGGTGGCACCGCGCGGGCCCCCGGGGCCCGGGGGGACGTCGCGGCACAGCCAGGTGATCTCGGCGTCGGCCTTGGTCGGCAGCTCCTGCCGGTCGGCCGCGTGTTCGACGTCGATCCAGACCCGCGCCGGCATCCCGGGCGGCAGCGCGGCCAGGATTCCCGCCACCGCCGGCAGCGCCGTCGCGTCGCCGCAGACCAGCACCGAGTCCGCGTCGGTGGGCGGGCGGAAGTCGACGCCGCCGTTGTCCTCCTCGACCGGTCCGAGCACGGTTGCCGGGTCGCCCGGCCGGGCGGTGAGCGCCCAGGAGCAGGCGGGTCCGGTGTCCCCGTGCAGGGCGAAGTCGATGTCCAGCTCGTCCGGGGCCCGGCGCTGCTCGCGGATCGTGTAGGTGCGCATCACGGCACGCTCGTCGGCGTCCATCCGCTGCCACGCCGGCCACCACTCGGTGCCCGCCCCGACGGGCACGGCGACCTCCTGCTGTCCGGGACGGGGCAGGAAGAGCTTGATCCGCTGGTCCCGGCCGCCGCTGGCGAGGCGGCCGAGGCCGGCGCCGCCGAGCGTGACCCGGGCGAATCCGGGGCTGATCCGCGTCGCTCTGAGGACGTGCAGTTCGAAGAACTCGAAGGGGGCGGTCGTCATCGCGAGGAGTTCCGTTCTCTCGGGTTCTCGGCCGGGTTCTCGACTGGCGCTGCTGGCGGTGCTGGCGGTGGGTGTCAGGCGAGCGTGCGGGCGCCGCGTATCGCGTCGGCGAGCTGTTCGAGGATCGGGGCGAAGCCCGCGTAGCTGTACCGCTCCTCCATGGACCAGGAGATGGTCTGGCCGGCCTCGACCGCCGGGAGCCTGGCCCAGGTCGGCTTGGCGGCGAGATCCTCGGCGCTGAGCGCCTGCGTGCGGTTGTCGATCATGATCAGGTCGGCGTGGTAGTGGTCGGCCTCCTCCCAGCTCAGGAACTCCCAGAAGCCCCACTCGTCGACCTTCCTGCCCTCCACCAGGTCCACCCCGAGGTCCTTGAAGTAGTGGAGGTCGGTGTAGGAGTCGGGGACGGCCACGTAGAGCTGCTCGGCGTCGCCGGTCATCGCCATCACCCTGAGCCCCGGGTTGTCGCGCGCGGCCTGGCGGAGGCTCTCGGCGGCGTCGTCGAAGCGGGTCCGCGCCTCGGTCACGGACGGGGCGGACAGGTCGGCACCGAGTGCCTCGGCGAGTTCGGTGTAGCGCCGCAGCGGGTCGAGCAGTGACGTCCGCGCGCCGTTGATGCCGATTGCGGGGGCGAGCGAGAAGATCTCGTCCCTGGCCTCTTCGGGCACGTACCACAGGTCGGGCGCGGGGAACATGTTGCTGATCAGCAGCTGGGGTTCGAGGCGCGCGTACTCCTCGATGTTGAACTCCCCCCACGCCTCGCCCAGGTTGGTCAGCCGGGACAGGTCGAGCTCGCCGGCCTGCGGGTTGCGTTCGCCGCGCACCGGGCTGCTGCTGCCGAAGATGCCGACGCACTCGACGCCGTAGTCGTGCAGCGCGGCGGCGGCGCTCACGTACGCCACGATGCGCTCGGGCCGCCCGTCCAGGCGGACCGTCTCGTCCCGGTCGTCGGTGAACGTCCAGCCGTCCGAGCCGGAGTCGCCGGCCGGGTCGCCGCCGGCCTCGTCGCCGCAGCCGGCGAGCAGCGCGCCGGCGCCGAGGGCGCCGCCCGCGGCGAGCAGGGTGCGCCGGGACAGCACTCGGGTGGATCTGGTCGGGCTCACGGCGAGTACTCCTTGAGGAGGTGGTGCGGGCGGTGCGGCGTCGGGGGCGGGGCTCAGCCGAGGGGGCGGGCGGCGCGCACGGCGTCGGCGAGCGCGGTCAGCGGCGGGGTGCAGCCGGCATAGCTGTACGTCGGCTCGGGGGTCCAGGTGGCGACCTGGCCGGCCTGGACGGCGGGGAGGGTGCGCCAGGTCGGCTTGTCGCGGTCCAGGTCGGCGGGCTGGAGGTTGCCGGTGCGGCCGTCCACCAGGATCAGGTCCGCCGGGTACAGGTCGGCGTTCTCCCAGCTGACGGTCTGCCAGTGGCCGCCCTCGTCGACGTCCTCCGGCACGACGAACTCGACGCCGAGGTCCCGGTAGTACGTCAGGTCGGAGAAGTCGCCGGGGACGGCCAGGTAGAGCAGGTCGGGCGTGGCGGACAGCGCCAGTACCCGCAGGCCCTGGGCGTCGCGGGCGGTGCCGCGCAGCGTCTCCGCGGCGTCCTCGAAGCCCGTCCTGGCCTCGGTGGCGGAGGCGGCGGCGAGGTCGGCGCCGAGCGCCTCGGCCAGTTCGGCGTAGCGCTCCACCACGCTGAGCAGCGAGCTGCCCTGGGTCAGGATCCCGGCGCTGGGCGCGAGGGAGAGGATCTCGTCGGCGCTGTCCTCCGGCACGTACCACAGCTCGGGCGGCACGTGCATGTTGCTGACCAGCAGCTGCGGTTCGAGGCGCGCGTACTCCTCGACGTTGAACTCGCCCCAGGCGTTGCCCAGGACGGTGAGCCGGTCCACGTCCAGGTTGGCGGCCTGCACGTCGGGCTCGCCGTTGGCCAGCACGGTGGGGCCGAAGACGCCGGTGCACTCGATGCCGTAGTCGTACAGCGCGGCGGCGGAGCCGACGTAGCCCACGATGCGTTCCGGCGTCCCGTCCAGTTCCAGGCGGTCGCCGCGGTCGTCGGTGAAGGTCCAGCCGGAGCCTGAGCCGTCGCCGCCGTCCGCCGCGTCGCCTGAGCCGTCGCCGCAGGCGGTGAGCAGGGCCGCGGCGCCGAACGAGCCGCCGGCCGCGAACAGGCCCCGGCGGGTCAGCGGCGGGAATGGGCCGCCGGCCCGGCGGCCGGCCGGGCGGGGGAACGCGGCCCTGCGGACGGAGCGTCGCGCGGCGGTCTGGGTGGCCATGTCAGCTGACCTTTCTGGCGGTCCTGATGGCCTCGGCCAGCTGCTCCAGCAGCGGGGCGCAGCCGGCGTAGGAGTATCGGGGCTCGCTGTTCCACGGGGTGATCTGGTCCGCCCGCACGGCGGGCAGCCGACCCCACGTGGGCTTGTCGGTGAGGGCGTCCGGCTGCAGGGCGACGCTGCGGTTGTCCAGCAGCAGCACGTCCGCGGGGTAGGCGTCGGCGTTCTCCCAGCTGAGGCTCTGGAAGAAGCCGCCCTCGTCGAGCTCGTCCGGGGTGACCAGGGAGACGCCCAGGTCCTTGAAGTAGGCGAGGTCGCAGGAGGCCGACGGGTCCGAGGCGTAGAACAGGTCGGCCGCGGCCGAGCAGGCCAGCACCGTGATGTCCGGGTTGTCGCGGGCGGCCCGGCGCAGGGACTCCGCGGCGTTCTCGAAGCGGGTCCTGGCCTCGGTGACGGCCGTTGCGGTCATGTCCGCGTCGAGCGCCTCGGCCAGCGCCGCGTAACGCTCCAGCGGGGTGGTCAGCCGCAGGTCGGGGTGGTCGCCGGTGGGCGCGACGAGGATGCCGACGCTGGGCGCGAAGCCGGTGATCTCCTCGCTGCTCTCCTCCGGCACGTACCACAGCGCGCCGGGCTCGAACATGTTCGTGACCAGCAGCTGGGGTTCGAGCCCCACGTAGTCCTCGACGTTGAACTCGCCCCACGCCTGGCCCAGGATCGTCACCCGGTCCACCGGGACGTCGCCGGCCTGGACGTCGGGCTCGCCGTTCTCTCCGGTGGTCGGGCCGAAGACGCCGGTGCAGTCGATGCCGTAGTCCTTCAGCACCGCGGCCGAGCCGATGAACGCGACGACGCGCTCGGGAACGGCGTCCAGCGTCACGGTCTCGCCGCGATCGTCGGTGAAGCGGAACGCGGCGTCGCCGCCGTCGTCGCCGGATCCGGAGGAGTTCGTCGCGTCGTCGTCGCCGCAGCCGGCGACCAGGGCGGCGGCGCCGAGGGCACCGCCCGTCGCGAGCAGGGATCGGCGGGACAGACGTGGGCCGCGGGGGAGGCGGGGAGTGCTCATGGGTTGCCTTGGTCTACCTTGGTCTCTCAACTGCCGTATGCGAAGGTTAGGCTAACCTAACCCTATGTTCGACGAGAGTGCTACCAAGGGGAGGACGGCGTGACCGTGGTGAAAGCCGCCGCGCCGCGTCTCCCGGCCCCGGGGAACGGCGCGCGGGACACCGGACGCGCCGCCGACCCGAAGAAGCCGCCGGCGTCCGCCGCCCCGTCGCCCCGCCGCTCGGCCAACCGCTCCGCCGGCCTGGTCGCCGCGGTCGGTGTGCTGGCCCTCGTCACCCTCGCGAGCATCGCCCTCGGCGCCAAGTCGATATCCCCCGGTGAGGTGTGGCACGGCCTGTTCCACTACACCGGCACCGACGCGGACGTCATCGTCCGCGACGTCCGGTTGCCGCGCACCGTGCTCGGCCTGCTGGTCGGCGCCGCGCTCGGCCTGGCCGGTTCGGTGATGCAGGCGCTCACCCGCAATCCGCTGGCCGACCCCGGCCTGCTCGGCGTGAACGCCGGCGCCTCCGCGGCCGTGGTCTCCGGCATCAGCTTTCTCGGCGTCACCTCGCTGACCGGTTACGTCTGGTTCGCCTTCCTGGGCGCGGCCGTCGTCTCGTTCCTGGTCTACGCGCTGGGCGGCGCGCGCTCCGCCACCCCCGTCCGGCTGGCCCTGGCGGGCACGGCCGTCACCGCGGCGCTCATCGGCTACGTCAACGCCGTCATCCTGCTCGACACCGCGGCCCTGGACCGGATGCGGTTCTGGACCGTGGGCTCGCTCGCCTCGGCGAACGGCGACGTCATCCGCCAGGTGGCGCCGTTCATCGCCGTCGGCGTGGTCCTCGCGCTGACGCTGGCCCGCCCGTTGAACGCCATCGCGCTCGGCGACGACACCGCGCGCTCGCTGGGCGCCCACCTCACCCGGACCCGGGTGCTCGCCATGGCCGCGGTCACCCTGCTGTGCGGTGCGGCCACCGCGGCCTGCGGCCCGATCATCTTCGTCGGGCTGATGGTGCCGCACATCGTGCGCGCCCTGACCGGCCCCGACCTGCGCTGGATCCTGCCCTACACGATGGTGCTGGCGCCGGTGCTGCTGCTCGGCTCCGACGTGCTCGGACGGCTCCTCGCCCGGCCCTCCGAACTCCAGGTCGGCATCGTCACCAGCCTGGTCGGCGGCCCCATCTTCATCTACCTCGTGCGCCGCCGGAGGATGAACCAGCTGTGACGCACCGACCCTCCAGCTCGTTCGTGCTGCGCACCCGTGGCGGCTGGTCCCTGCGCCTGCACCCGCGCCCCGCGCTGGTCGGACTGCTGCTGGCGCTGCTCGCCCTGGCCATGACGGTCGTGCTGATCGGCACCGGCGACTATCCGATGTCGCCCGGCGAGGTGCTGAGCACCCTGGCCGGCGGCGGCAGCGCGGGACAGGAGTTCATCGTCCGGGAGCTCCGGCTGCCCAGGGCGCTGCTCGCGCTGCTCGTCGGCGCCGCGCTCGGCATGGGCGGCGCCGTCTTCCAGGCGCTCTCCCGCAACCCGCTGGGCAGCCCCGACATCATCGGCTTCACCCACGGCTCGGCCGCCGGCGCGCTGACCGTCATCGTGCTGTTCACCGGAAGCAGCGCCGCCGTAGCCGCCGGGGCGCTGGTCGGCGGCCTGACCACCGGGATCGCCGTCTACCTGCTGGCCTGGCGTCGCGGCGTGCACGGCTACCGGCTGGTACTCGTCGGCATCGGCGCCGCGGCCATGCTCAACGCCGTCATCGGCTATCTGCTCACCCGCGCCAACATCGTGGACGCGGCCCGCGCCGTGCTGTGGCTCACCGGTTCGCTCAACGGCCGCGACTGGGAGCACGTCTGGCCCCTGCTGTGCGCCTGTGTGGTGCTCATCCCGGTGATCCTCAGCCAGGCCCGCCCGCTGCGGATGCTGGAGATGGGCGACGACGCCGCCAGCGCCCTCGGGGTGCGGGTGGAGCGGACCCGGCTGGTGCTCGTGCTCGCTGGGGTGCTGCTCACCGCCTCCGCCACCGCCGCCGCCGGCCCCATCGCCTTCGTCGCCCTCACCGCGCCCCAGCTGGCCCGCCGGCTCACCCGGGCCGCCGGGCCCAGCCTGCTGTCCGCGGCGGTGATGGGCGCCCTGCTGCTGGTGGCCGCCGACTTCCTCGCACAGTGGGTGTTCGCGTCACGGCAGCTGCCGGTGGGCGCGGTCACCGGCGTGCTCGGCGGCTGCTACCTGCTGTGGCTGCTGGCCACCGAACGCCGGGCGGGCCGGATATGACCGACGCCCCGACGCCCCGACGCGCACCTCGACGCCGGAGCCGACCAGCACGGCCGGCGACACCAGCCAGACCGGGAGTGAGACCGTGACCGCCGCCAAGTCCATCGACGCCGACTCCGCCGCCGACCGCGCCGCCCGGCTGGTGGCCGACGCCGTCACCCTCGCCTACGACCAGCGGGTCATCGCCGAAGGGCTCTCGGTGCGGATCCCCGACCGGTCCTTCACGGTGATCGTCGGGCCCAACGCGTGCGGCAAGTCCACCCTGCTGCGCGCCCTGTCCCGGATGCTGCGGCCCACCGCCGGCGACGTGCTGCTCGACGGCCGGGCCATCGGCTCGATGCCGGCCAAGAAGCTGGCCCGCACCCTCGGCCTGCTGCCGCAGTCGCCGATCGCCCCCGACGGCATCACCGTCGCCGACCTGGTGGCCCGCGGCCGCTACCCGCACCAGGGCCTGTTGCGCCAGTGGTCGCCCGAGGACGAGCGGGTCGTCGAGGAGTCGATGGCCGCCACCGGCATCGAGGAACTGGCGGATCGCTATGTCGACGAGCTCTCCGGCGGCCAGCGGCAGCGGGTGTGGATCGCCATGGCGCTCGCGCAGCAGACCCAGCTGCTGCTGCTCGACGAGCCCACCACGTTCCTCGACATCGCCCACCAGATCGAGGTGCTCGACCTGTGCGCCCGGCTGCACGAGGAACAGGGCCGCACCCTGGTCGCCGTGCTCCACGACCTCAACCACGCCGCCCGCTACGCCACCCACCTCGTCGCGATGCGGGACGGCCGGATCGTCGCGGAGGGCCCGCCCGGCGACGTCGTCACGGCCCGGCTCGTCGAGGAGGTCTTCGGGCTGCCCTGCCGGGTGATCGAGGACCCGGAGACCGGCACCCCCCTCGTGGTGCCAGCGGCGCGGCGGCGCACGGCCCTCGAGGCGGTCACCCCGTAGCGTCACCGGGTAGCGTCGGGGCTATGCACGAGCCCGCACCCCCGCATCCGCGCCCGGGACCGCCCTCCGCCGGCCCGAGAGGCTGGGCGGCGCCGCCCACGCCCTCGCCCCCGGCGGCCGCCGCCGCCCCGGCCGGCGAGCCGAGCGCCTCCGGCGCGGACGAGCCGCCCACCGGACACGCCGGCGTGGACGCGCAGCTGGAGCTGTTGACCCAGGCCGACCACCTGGAGATCGCCGAGCACCTCCCGCTCTACGAGGAGGTGCACCGCGCCCTGCGCGACACCCTGACCGAGCTCGGCGGCCCGCTCGGCGACCCGGGTGACCGCCTCGGCGCGCAGTTCGGGGCTGCGCACCACTCCCCCGCTGCCCAGCCGCTCCCGGCCCACCTCGAACTGCGGTTTGACCATCAGCACCA
>NZ_JBDPLU010000048.1:0-10745 GCF_039871525.1 Streptomyces sp. B6B3
GTCGGGCCCCGGCACACGGCCGGGGCCCGACGGTGGTCCGGGCGACGCGGGTCAGGAGGCGGGCTGCCCGAAGGCCGGGATGATCGAGCCCTGGTAGGTGTCCTCGATGAACCGCTCGACCTCGGGCGAGGTGAGGAGCTCGGCCAGGGTGCGCACCCGCGGGTCCTCCTCGTCGCCGGCGCGGACGACCAGCAGGTTGGCGTACGGGTTGCCCTCGGCCTCCTCCACCGCCAGCGTGTCCTCGACGGGCGACAGGTCGGCCTCGAGCGCGTAGTTGCCGTTGATGACGGCGGCATCGACGTCGTCCAGGGCGCGCGGCAGGGTGGCGGCCTCCAGCTCGTCGAAGCTGATGCCGTGGGCGTCGGTGACGTCGGAGACGGTGGCGTCGGAGCCGGCCGACTCGGCGAGCTCGATCACCCCGTTGTCGGCGAGCAGCTTCAGCGCCCGGCCGCCGTTGGTGGTGTCGTTGGGGATGGCGACGGTGTCGCCTTCGCCCAGCTCGTCGAGCGAGTCGACGGAGCGGGAGTACAGGCCGAGCGGCTCCAGGTGCACGCCGGTGACGCCGACCAGGTCGGTGCCCTGGTTCTCGTTGAAGTCGTCGAGGTAGGGCTGGTGCTGGAAGTAGTTGGCGTCCACCTCGCCGTTCTGCAGCGCGGTGTTGGGCAGCACGTAGTCGGTGAACTCCCTGATGTCCAGCTCGAGCCCGGCGTCCTGGGCGAGGTTCTCCTTGACGAAGCGGAGGATGTCGGCGTGCGGGACGGGGGTGGCGGCGACGGTCAAGGGCTCCGAGGGGTCGGCCTGGGCGCCGCCGCTGCCGCCCGAACCCGGGTCGGAGTCGGTGCCGCATGCGGTGAGGCCGAGGGCGAGCGCGGCGGTGGCCGCGAGGAGGACGCTGGTCCTGGTTCGGGTGCGCACGAAAAGTGCCTCTCTCTTACTGGTGGTACGGGTGGTACGGGTGTTGCTGGTGGTGAGGTCGGTGCGGGTGGGAGGGCGGTCGCGGTCGGTGCGGTGGGTGTTCATGTGGTGGCGCGTTCGCGCCGGGACAGCAGCCGGACGACGCCGTCGCCGAGCAGCTGGATCGCCGTCACGATGACGATGAGCACCACCACCGTGAGCAGCGTGAAGCCGGTCTCGAAGCGCTGGTAGCCGTAGGTGAGGGCGAGCGTGCCGAGGCCGCCGCCGCCCACCGCGCCGGCCATCGCCGAGTAGCCGACGACGGCGATGACGGTGGTGGTGAGCCCGGCGACCAGAGACGGCAGGGCCTGCGGCAGCAGCACCTTCAGCACGATGGTCCAGGTGCCGCCGCCCATCGCCTGGCCGGCCTCGACGAGGCCGTGGTCCACCTCGCGCACGGCGGTCTCCACCAGCCGCGCGAAGAAGGGGATGGCGCCGATGGCCAGCGGCACGATGGCCGCCGTGGGTCCGATGGCCGTGCCCACCAGCGACCGGGTGACGGGGATCAGCGCCACCATCAGGATGATGAACGGCAGCGAACGTCCGACGTTCACCACGACGCCGATGGCGCGGTTCACCACGACGTTCCGCAGCGGGCCCGAGCGGTCGGTGAGCACCAGCAGGACGCCGAGCGGTAGCCCGCCGAGCACCGCGATCAGGCTGGACCAGCCGGTCATGTAGAGCGTGTCGATGGTGCCCTGCTCCAGCAGCGGTTGCATCTCGGCCCAGGTCATCGCGTCCCCTCCCCCGCCAGCTCGGTGGCCGACCCCGCGGCGGAACGGGCCGCGTCCTCCGGGGCGACGACCTCGACGGTGAGCCCCTGCTCGCGGAGGAAGCCGATGGGCACGACGTTCTCCTCGAACCGGCCGGGCAGTTCGACGCGCATCCGACCCACCTGGCGGCCGCCCACGGTGTCCATGGCGGCGCCGAGGATCGAGACGTCGATCTCGTGCCGGCGCGCCAGCTGGGAGATGACCGGACGGGCGGCCGTGCCGCCGTGGAAGGTGACGTCCACGACAGTGTGGTCGGGCGCCGACGGGCCGCCGTCCAGCGGGAACAGCTCGTGGGCCAGGCGGGAGCCCGGCGTGGCCAGCAGGTCGGCGACCGGGCCCGACTCGACGATCCGGCCGCCGGACATCAGCGCGGCCGAATCGCACACGGACTTCACCACGTCCATCTCGTGGGTGATGAGCAGCACCGTCAGCCCGAGCTGCTGGTTCAGGTCGCGCAGCAGCCGCAGAACCGAGCGGGTGGTCTCGGGGTCGAGGGCCGAGGTGGCCTCGTCGGAGAGCAGCACCTTGGGGTCGCCGGCCAGGGCGCGGGCGATGCCGACGCGCTGCTTCTGACCGCCGGAGAGCTGGGCCGGATAGGCGCGGGCGTGGTCGGCCAGGCCCACCAGGTCGAGCAGCTCCGCGGCCTTGCGGGCGCGGTCCCGGCGGGACAGGCCGAGGATCTCCAGCGGCAGCTCCACGTTGCCGCGCACGGTGCGGGCGGAGAGCAGGTTGAAGTGCTGGAAGATCATGCCGATCCGGGTCCGGGACCGGCGCAACGGGGCCCCGGCCCGGCTGCCGCGGCCGGCGAGCGCCGTGAGGTCCTGGCCGTCCACGGTGACCGTGCCGGAGGTGGGGCGCTCCAGGAGGTTGAGGCAGCGGATGAGCGTGGACTTGCCGGCGCCGCTGCGGCCGATGACGCCGTAGACCTCGCCCGGTCGCACGTGCAGGTCGACGCCGTCGAGGGCGGTGACCTCGCGGCCACGGGAACGGTAGACCTTGGTCAGGTCCGAGGTGGTGATCACAGGGATGTCCGTCACTTATCGGGGCCCGGCGGCATGGGGGTGGGCGTCACCGGGCAGGGGCATGTCCCGCCGGGGCGGGGCGGATCAGGGCTCCCGGCGCGCGTCGGCGCACGCCGGCGCGTGGGGGCACCTCCCAGCCTTCCGGGCTGGGGCGGTTCCGCGGTGGGTGGTGGCGAGAGCGGCGGTGAGCGCGGGGGCGCGGTCGCTTCGGGGCGCGAGACCGGCTCTCAGGCGTGGGCCCTCAGAGGTGACACATTCGACGCGGGCAGCGGGCGGCGGGCAGCATCGCTGCCGCGCGCTGGTGCGGGCCGCCGTGGGTCGTGGTCATGTGCACCAGTAAAACAGACGTTCGCGGCCGGTCAGGGCTGTGGACTGGGGCCTGTGGCCAACGCCACGCCGCCGCGGCGTCCGGCGTCACGCTCCCCCGGGCTGGAAGGCTGGGAGGTGCCCCCAGGCGCCGGGCGGGTCGAGCGCCGGCAGTAGAGTCGGCCGCATGCTGACCCCGCTGACGGTCACGGTCGCCGTGGCCGCGCTGCTGCTGTCCGCCTGGTGCGGGTACGCGGCGGTGCGCGAACAGCCGGTCAAGGACTGGCACTACCTGGGCATGGCCGTGGTGCTGCTGCTGACGGTGGCGCAGGGCATCGTCGCGGCGGTGGCGCTGGCGGGGGGCGAGCGGCCCGCCGGGGACGGCACCGGGGTGTTCGTGTCGTACCTGCTCGCCGTGGTGCTGTGCCTGCCGCTGGTGGCGATCGTGGCGCTCGGCGAGCGCAGCAGGTGGGGCTCGGCGACGGTGGCGGCGGGCGCGCTGTTGCTGGCGGTGTTGCAGTTGCGGCTCGCCGACGTCTGGGCGGGAGGCACCGGTGGCTGAGCAGTCCGCGGGCCGGGCGGAGTCACCGGCGCAGGGCCGGTCGAGCCTGCGCGACGGGCCGGGGCGGCTGCTGGTCACGCTGTACGGCGTCTTCACGGTGGGCGCCGCGTCGCGGTCCGTCTACCAGCTGTCCACGCGCTTCGACGAGGCGCCGCTCGCGTACCTGCTGTCGGCGGTCGCCGCGCTGGTCTACGCGTTCATCACGGTCTCGCTCGTGCGCGGCGGCGAACGGGCGCGGCGGGTGGCGCTGGGCTGCTGCGCGGCGGAGCTGGCGGGGGTGCTGACCGTGGGCACCTGGACGGTGCTCGACGCGTCGGCCTTCCCGGACGCGACGGTCTGGTCCGACTACGGCCTCGGCTACCTGTTCTTCCCCCTGATCCTCCCGGTGACCGGCCTGCTCTGGCTCCGGAGGGCCCGCTGAGCCTTGCCGGCGGAGACCGGGCCGACAGGGTGCCCGCGCCGTGCCGTCTGTCGCACCGACGGCCCCGGTCCGGGTGCCCTGCCGGTGGGCGGAGGCCGGCAGGCAGGCGGCCGGGACGGCGCGAACGTCCTCCGGACGGGACCGACGAAGACGGGTCCGACCGGTTGGGCCGGTGACGCCACGCGGGCTCCCCTCGCATCCGGGACCGCGGCTTGACCGGGCCCAAGGCCCCAGCACGAACGCCCCCGGGCAGGGCCCATGAGAGGCATGGGACCGGTCGAACCGGCGGCCGCCACGCGAGCGCACGGCGTACCGGGCCGGAAGCCCCGGTACGAACGCCCCCGGGCAGGGGTGACAGATGGGGGCGACCGGGTGTGCCGCGCGAGGTCCCGGCGGACCGGGGACGGCGGCTTGGGCGGGGCGGACGGGACGGTGGCAGCCGGTCACGGACCGGGAACGGTCGCGTGCGAGTGGCCTGCAGGTGGGAGCCGGGCGACGGCGGTCGTGGCCGTGGGCCGGGGTTGCAGGTCCGTGGAGCCGCCCCGAGGGCGCGCTGGGGTGCCTCGGGTGGCCGGCCGTGTGGTCCGGCGGGTGGCCGAGGGACCGGGTCCCTCGGAGAGCGCGAACCCCGTCTGTCCGCCCGCTTCGGGGCGGGCGGACAGACGGGGACGCGGCGACGAACGCGGCAAGCGCTACGCGCTGGCGGCCAGCGGGCGGGCGGCCTCCTTCTCCATGGTGACCAGGTTCAGCTGACGGGTGATCTGCTCCGTGGCCACCGGTGCGTAGCCGAGCCTGCGGTACAGGCGCAGGCCGCTGCGGTGGCCGGCGGAGAGGCGGTACCGGGCGGCGGCGCGCTCGGCCGACAGCCGCTCCTCGACCGCGGCCAGCAACCGGCCGCCGAGGCCGTGGCGCTGCATCCGGGGGTGCACGATGAGCCGGCCGATGGACGCCGTGCCCTGGGCGTCCACGGTCCCGCGCACCGAGCCGACGACCTCCTCACCGAGCCGGGCCACCAGCACGCAGCCGCCCTGCAGTTCGGCGTTCAGCTCGGCGAGCGACTCGGTCAGCGGCTCGATCGTGTAGTCGCCGTACAACTCCGCTTCCGCCTGGTAGCACAGGTACTGGAGCTTCAGGATCTGCTCCGCGTCCCGCTCGGTCGCCTTGCCGATGGTGACACTCATGCCCATGGACACACGCCTCCCTAGCTGAGGTCTCGGGCGGGAACGCACGTGGAGATGAGGGTCGCGCGTCCCGCCGATGTAAGCCCTGACGGCGCGGGGGTGTGCGCCGCGCAGAAGCATTGTGCAAGGGAGCGGGTGCGGAGGGGAATGTGTAGGGGTCAACTGCCCCTGAGATTTCCGTCTCTGTCGCACCGCTGACGCACCGCCGTCACAAGCGGCGTCACCCGTCTACCGGGCGCGGAAGTCCGCCGCGGCCAGCAGCGCGGTGTCCGGCTGGTCGGCGAAGATGCCGTCGATGCCCTGGTCGAAGTACGTGCGCAGCGCCCCGAAGGCGTCGCCGTAGCGGTTCGGATCGTCGCCGCGCCGGAAGTCGGCGGGCAGGAAGGCGTTCTCGTTGCGCATCGTGTACGGGTGCACCAGTAGGTCAGCCGCGTGCGCGTCACCCACCAGAGTGGTGGGCGTGCCGAGGGAGCCGTCCCCCGTTCGGGGGATGACGAGGTCGAGCGTCGGCCCTATGCCCTGCGCGTAGCCGGCGATCTCGCGCAGTCCCTCCGGGGTGATGAGGTCGGCGACGGTGCGCGGGTCGCCGTTGGCCACGAAGTCCCAGGGGCGGGAGCTCGCCGAGGAGAGCAGCACCACCCGCGGCGTGTCCACCAGGCGGGCGAGCCGCTCCATGCTGGTCGGCTCGAACGACTGCAGGAACACCGGGGCGCTCGCCCGGTGCAGGCGGAACCGGCGCAGCAGCCGGGCCAGCGGCTCCTCCAGGCCGAGGCCGATGCCGCGGAAGTAGGTGGGGTGCTTGGTCTCGGTGTAGAGCCACACCGGGCGCCCACGCTCGCGGGCCTGGTCGGCCGCCCACTCCAGCACCTCCTCGTAGGAGGGCACGGTCCACCGGCCGTCGTAGAGCTCGTTGTTCGGGCGCTGGGCGGGGATGCGCTCGGTGGCCCGCAGGGTCTTCAGCTCCGCCAGGGTGAAGTCCTCGGTGAACCATCCGGTGAGCGCCGTGCCGTCGACCGTCCTGGTGGTGCGGCGGTCGGCGAACTCGGGGTGGTCGGCGACGTCGGTGGTGCCGGTGATGTCGTTCTCGTGGCGGCACACGAGGTGCCCGTCCCGGGTGGGCACCAGGTCCTGCTCGATGACGTCGGCGCCCATGTCGAGGGCCAACTGGTAGGCGCCGAGGGTGTGCTCGGGGCGGTAGCCGGACGCGCCGCGGTGCGCGACGACGGTCGGCACCGGCAGCCGGTCGTGGCCGGCGGTTCCGGGGCGCGAGGCGGCCCGCGCCGGGGTGGTGCCCAGCAGCGTCGCGGCACCGGCGCCCGCCGCGGCGGCCGTGAGCATGGCCCGCCGGCCCAGGGTCGATGGGGTGTGTTCTTCGGCCTGGTGCGCTGCCATGGTCGCCTCCGGTGTGGTTCGCAGGATCGCCTGATCGTAGGAAGGTTCGCGCACCGGCGCCGCAACGCGCCGGCGAACAGCGGGGAAAGGCCCGTCGACGCTGGTGGGGCGGGTGCCCGTCCGAACCATCCGCGTTCGCGCGGAGTGCCGTCTCGCGAGTATGGTCCTGAGGCATGCGGCCGAACGCATGCCCATGACCAACGGAGGGGAAGTTGTCCCGATTCGTGCTGTTGAAGATGCTCCTCGCCCCGCTGCTGAGGCTCTTCTTCCGCCCCCGGGTCGAGGGGGCGGAGGGTGTGCCCGCCACCGGCCCGGTCATCCTGGCGGGCAACCACCTGACGTTCATCGACTCGATCATCCTGCCGCTGATCAGCAAGCGGCAGGTGCTCTTCCTCGGGAAGGACGAGTACGTCACGGGCCGGAGCCTGAAGGGCCGGGTGATGGCCTGGTTCTTCACCGCGGTCGGCATGATCCCGGTGGACCGGGACGGCGGGCAGGGCGGGGTGGCGGCACTGATGACCGGGCGCCGGGTGCTGGAGGAGGGCAGGGTCTTCGGCATCTACCCGGAGGGCACCCGGTCCCCCGACGGCCGGCTGTACCGCGGCCGCACCGGCATCGCCCGGCTGACGCTGATGACCGGCGCGCCGGTGGTGCCGTTCGCGATGATCGGCACCGACCGGGTGCAGCCGGGCGGTAAGGGGCTGCCGCGGCTGGGCCGCGGCCGGCAGATCACGGTGCGTTTCGGCGCGCCGCTGGACTTCTCCCGGTACGAGGGCATGGACCGGGACCGCTACGTGCTGCGGGCCGTCACCGACGAGGTGATGGCCGAGGTGATGCGGCTGTCCGGGCAGGAGTACGTCGACATGTACGCCACCAAGGTGAAGGCCGCGTAGGACTTGCCGGCCTGAGGAGGGGACACGGGCCCGAGCCCGGCCGGTCGGCCGCACGACGTGAACGGTCGCCGCTCCGCCCGTCGCTCAGGTGTCGGCCCGGCACCCGGCCCGCCCCGGTGCACGGTGCGCCCGGCCCGGCGGCCGCGTCTCCGGCGGGCCCGTGATGTCCAGGGCAGCGACGCGCGGTGCCGTCAGCCGCTCCTCGTTGGGTCGGAGGGCTGGCGGCCGTCAGGTCGTCCCGGCTCCCCCAGCCGGCAGGCTGATGGGGTCCCCCACCGCCCACGGGGCACGCGGGCACGCACGGGGGACACGAGACTGTCACGGCTGGCCAGCCGGGCTTCACACGCCGATGTCAGGATGACGAGCGGGGCCCACCGGCCTGTCCGCCCCCCGGACGGCCCCGGCCACCGGTCCGGGCATCGACGTGGAGACGTGGAGGTGGGACGTGACGACGCGACTCGCGCTGACGCGCCGACGACATGTCGACTTCGCGCCGCTCGGTGGCGGTGGCGATGGCGGAGAGCCAGGTCAGCGGCTCCAGCCGGAACCGGCTGGCGTAGCGGACGTTGTCGGCCAGGGAGGGCTGGCTGGGTAGGGCGTTTTCTGGGCATGCGGAATTCCTGGTGCGTTCGGAATTGAAAGGGGCACAGCGAAGCCACCGGCGGGACGGCATGGTGGTCGGCATGGCGAACGCCGGAAAACCGGAAAGAGAAAGGAGGGAGGAGAAAAGGAGGGAGAGGCGTCGCGGTCAGCGACAGGCCGAGGCGGCGACGCGCATGAGGTCGACGGCGCGTCGCTGGATGAAGTCCGCGGGCATCGGCATGGAGCGAACGTAGTCAGGGCCCCGGCGAGGGGTCAAGGGCGGTCGGTGGGGGCGGGATTCGGCCCGCAACGCGCCCGGAATCAGCGTTTCATCCGTGGCCACGCGAAAAAAACCTCCGGCAACACCACGGCGACGCCGGCCCGGAATTCCGAGGTCGTGTGTCGCGGCGCGAACGTCGCGTGAGATTCCCGTGGCCGCCTGCCGCGGCCGAGGACTGACCGGGGTGGTGCCGGATCAGGACCAGGGCAGTGACGCGCGGTGGCGCCAGTAGGCGTCCGGCTGTTCGGCGAGGGTGTCCAGGGCGGCCAGCCGGTCCTCGTCCAGTCGCCGCCCGGCGGCCGTCAGGTTGTCCGAGAGCTGCGCCACGGTGGCGGCGCCGGAGAGCACCAGCCCGACCCACGGCCGGTGGAGCACGGCGGCCAGCGCCACGGCGTCGGGCCCGGCGCCGGTCTCCTCGGCCACCCGGCGTACCGCTGGCGGGGCGGAGGCGGCGGCGAGGCGGCCGTTGGCCATCGCCTCCTTGACGATAACGGTGAGGCCCGCCGCGTGTGCCTCGGCCAGCGCCGGCCCGGCCGAGGGCTCCAACACGTTGAACGTCGCCTGCACGGCGCGGAACAGCGGCCGTCCCTGGTGCGTGACCGCGCAGCCGGCGCGGATCGCCGCCGCCTGCCCGGGGCCGCTGGTGGACAGACCGACGCTGACCCCGGAGTCGGCGAGCCGGCGCAGCCGGTCCAGCACGGCCGGATCGGTCAACGCCGGGCTGTCGGGGGTGACGGAGTGGATCTGGTACAGGTCGAGGCGCCCACCGAGCAGCGCGCGGGTCTCGGCGTACTGGCGGTCGAAGGTGGCGGGGCCGTGGTCCTTCACCTCGTGCACCTCGGCGTCGGTACGCCAGTCCGCGGTGTAGGTGTAGCCCCACTTGCTGCCGACGACCACGTCGGTGGCGTCCGGGCGGGCGCGCAGCCAGTCGGCGAGGAACTCCTCGGCACGCCCGTAGGAGCGGGCCGCGTCCAGATAGCGCACGCCCGCCGCGTAGCCGGCCTCCAGCAGCGCGTGGGTGCGGGCCCGCAGCGCGTCGGGGGTGCGCTCGGCGGGCAGGTCGTGGTCGCGGCCGAGCGTGAGGTACCCGGGTCGGCCGACGGCGGCCAGACCGAGGCCGATCCTGGCCACCGGGGTGGCATGCGGGTCGAAGCGGGAGAGCGCCACGGTGGCCTCCTGCCTGGTGGGGCACGGTCGGTGGGACGACTCACGGTACCCGCGCCGCACGTCGCGCCCCGGATCCGGCCCGGGGGGCTGACTACGATGTCGGAAAGGTCCGAGCATGAGACGGGTGAACGAGGGGCGGTCGAGGCGGATGCCGACCAGTGGTGGCAGGGACGGGGACGAGCGGCCCGTGCGGTGGGGGATCCTGGCGACGGGCGCGATCGCCGCGCGGTTCACCGAGGACCTCGGCACGCTGCCGGACGCCGAGGTGGTGGCGGTCGGCTCCCGGGCGACGGCCTCGGCCGAGTCGTTCGCGCGGCGCTTCGGCATTCCCCGGGCGCACGGCAGCTGGGCGGCACTGGCCGCCGACCCCGAGGTGGACGTGGTCTACGTGGCGACCACGCAGAACGCGCACCACGCGGCCGTGGCGCAGTGCCTGCGGGCCGGGCGCGCGGTGCTCTGCGAGAAGCCGTTCACCCTCAACGAGGCCCAGGCGAAGCCGTTGGTGGCGCTCGCCAGGGAGCGGGACGTCTTCCTGATGGAGGCCATGTGGACCTACTGCAATCCGGTGATCCGGAGGATGACCGAGCTGGTGCGGGACGGGGCGATCGGCGAGGTGAAGACGGTGCACGCCGACTTCGGCCTCGCGGGTCCGCACGCGCCCGAGCACCGGCTGCTGGACCCGGCGCTGGGTGGCGGGGCACTGCTCGACCTGGGCGTGTACCCGGTGTCGTTCGCCCACCTGCTGCTCGGCGAGCCGGCCGAGGTGACCGCGTGGGGCCGGCTGCGCGGCGGCGTGGACGAGAACACGGGCATGGTGCTGGGCTACGACTCGGGGGCGCTCGCCGTGCTGAGCTGCTCGCTGGTCGCGGACACGCCGCAGCGCGGGGCGGTGACCGGCACCCGGGGGCGGATCGAGTTCCCCCGTGGCTTCTTCTTCGCCGAACGCTTCGTGCTGCACCGGGCGGGCGCGGAGCCGGAGGAGTTCACGGGCCCGACGCCCGGCCGCACGTTCGTCCACCAGGCGGCCGAGGTGATGCGGGCGCTGCGGGCCGGCGAGCGTGAGTCGCCGCTGGTGCCGCTGGAGGGCAGCCTCGCGGTGATGCGCACCCTCGACGCGGTCCGCGACCGCATCGGCCTCCGCTTCCCCGGCGAGTAGGCCTTCCCGACCCGGACCACGGCGGCGGGGGCCGCCTCCCCGCCCGGACCCCCCCC
>NZ_JBDPLU010000049.1:0-8851 GCF_039871525.1 Streptomyces sp. B6B3
CGCCGCCGGCCGCGGCGTGGATGAGGATGGACTGGCCGGGGCGGAGGGCGGCGAGGTCGATCAGGCCGTAGTAGGCGGTGAGGTAGACCACGGGCATGGTCGCGGCCTGCGCGAACGTCCAACCCTCGGGCACGCGGGCGAGTTGTTTCCTGACCGCCACCGACAGGGGACCGACGGAGCCGTTCACGATGCCGAAGACCCGGTCTCCGGGTGCCAGGTCGGTGACGTCGGGCGCGGTCTCGACGACGACGCCGGCGGCCTCCGAGCCGATGCTCACCTCTTCCGGGTACATGCCCAGGGACGCGATCACGTCGCGGAAGTTCAGTCCGGCGGCGCGGACGGACAGCCGTACCTCTCCCGGTTCCAGTGGTCTGGTCGCGTCGGGTGCGGGTACCAGCGCGAGCCGGTCCAGGGAGCCCGGTTCCGTCACGTCCAGCCGCCAGGCGCCGGTCCCGTCCTCGGGCGGGGCCAGTGGGGGTGGTTCGGCACGGACCAGGCGGGGGACCAGCAACTCACCTGCGCGGAGGGCGAGTTGTGGCTCTCTGGTGGTGGTGGCGCGGGGTAGGGCTTGTTCGGAGGCGGGGGTGCCGTCGGTGTCCACCAGGAGCAGCCGTTGCGGGTGTTCGGCTGCCGCCGTGCGTATCAGTCCCCATACGGCGGCTCCCGCGAGGTCGGGTGCCTCCGTGTCGGTCGCGGCCACCGCGCCGTGGGTGAGCACCAGCAGACGGCTGTCGGCGTGACGCTCCTCGGCGAGCCAGGCGTTGACCCTCTCCAGCACACCACCGACCACGGCGTGCGCGGCCTGCGCGTCACCCCCGGCAACGGGCAGCACGAGCACGTCCGGCACCGGGTCGCCCGCCGGGTCCTGCGCGGCGGGCAGCGGCTTCCAGACGAGCCGGTGGAGCGGCTCGGTGACCTCGGGGGCCAGCGGGCGGAACAGCAGCGATCCCACGCTCAGGACCGGCCGGCCGGCCGGGTCGGTGGCATGGAGCGCGACGGCGTTGCGGCCGGCCGGGACGATCCGCACCCGGAGGGTGGTGGCCCGCGCCGCGTGGTCGGCGTGGACGCGGACGTCCGTCCAGCCGAAGGGGAGGTACGTCGCGCCGTCCTCCTCATGCAGGGTGACGGCGACGGCGTGCAGGGCCGCGTCGGAGAGCGCGGCGAACTCCCGGCCGTCGCCGAGCGTCACCTCGGCGAGAACCTCCTCGCCGCGCCGCCACATGGCCGTGACCCCGCGGAAGGCGGGACCGTAGTCGATTCCCCGTGCGGCCAGCCGCGCGTAGAGCTCGGTGGGCGTCACCGGCACGGGTTCGGCGTTCGGCGGCGGCCAGGCCGCGGGGTCGGGCTCCGAACCGGCCGGCCGGAGGGGGGACGTGGCGTTGACGGTGCCCTGGGCGTTACGCGTCCACCCCCCCGTTCCGCTCCCGTCCGCGAGGCCGGAGTGGCGGGAGTGGATGGTCAGGGCTCGGCGGCCGTCGGCTCCGGCGGCGGACAGGTGCACCCGCAGCTGGGTCTCACCGTCCTCGGGCACGGCCAGCGGGGCCTGCAGGAGCAGTTCCTCCACGAGCCCCGCGCCCGCCTCGTGGCTCGCGCTGACCGCCAGGTCCACCAGCCCGGTGCCGGGCAGCAACACCTGCCCGGCCACCCGGTGGTCGGCCACCCAGGGGTGCGCGGCCAGGGAGAGGCGTCCGGTCAGCAGCAGCCCGTCCGTCTCCGGCAGTTCGGCCACGGCGGTCAGCACCGGGTGGCCGAGGGGTGTGAGCCCGGCCGCGCGCACGTCGCCCCGCGCCGGCGCCGGCTCCGGCCAGTAGGCGCGGCGCTGGAAGGCGTACGTGGGCAGCTTCACCCGTCGGGCGTCCTGGTCCGCGAAGACGGCGGCCCAGTCCACCGCACCGCCGTGGGCGTGCGTCCGGGAGACCGCGGCCAGCAGCGCCCTGACCTCCGGCTGGTCGCGCCGCAGCGCGGGGATCAACTCGTGCCGGGGGGACGCCGGCCGCCGCTCCTGCCCCGGCCCGGCGAGGCAGCCGTCCGCCAGCGCCGTCAGGTCGCCGGCCGGCCCCAGTTCGAGGAAGCGGGTGCAGCCCAGCTCCGTGAGACGGCGCACCCCGTCGGCGAACCGGACCGTCTGGCGGGCGTGCCGGACCCAGTACTCCGGGTTCGCGATCTCGTCGGGGTCCGCGGGCCGTCCCGTCAGGTCCGACACCACCGTCAGACGCGGTTCTCCGAAGGCCAGACGCGCGGCGACGGCCCGGAACTCCCGCAACGCGGGCTCCATCAGCGGCGAGTGGAAGGCGTGGCTGACCCGCAGCCAGGTGGCCTTCCCACCGGCCGCCTCGAAGGCGGCCACAGCGGCGGCCAGTGCGTCCCGCTCGCCGGAGAGCACGGTGGCCGTGGGCCCGTTGACAGCCGCCACGGCGATCCGGTCCCGAAGCCCGTCAGGCCCGTCGCCCCCGCCGGCGGCGTCGAGCAGGGCGGCGGCCTCCTCCTCGGTGGCGCGCAGTGCCACCATCGCTCCCCCGGACGGCAGCCGCTGCATGATCCGGCCGCGCGCCGCGGCCAGTTCCGCGGCGTCCTCGAGGGAGAGGACCTCCGCGGCGTGCGCGGCCGCCAGGGCCCCGACGGAGTGCCCGAGGACGGCGTCGGGCCGGACCCCCCAGAACCCGAGGAGTCGGAAGAGCGCGACCTCGAAGGCGAAAAGCGCCGGCTGGGTGTACTCGGTCCGGTCGAGCAGCCCGGCGGCGGGGGAGTCGCCGGAGGCGAAGACCACCTCGCGCAGCGGACGGTCCAGGTGGGAGTCCGCGGCGTCGCACGCCGCGTCGAAGGCCGCCGCGTACGCGGGGAACGCCTCGTACAGCTCGCGGCCCATGCCGGGCACCTGAGACCCCTGCCCGGCGAAGAGGAACGCCGTCCTGGTCTCCTCCGCCGTGTCCAGCACCAGGTCAGGACGGCGGGAGTCGTCGCCGTCGGCCAGCGCGCGCAACCCGTCCAGCAGGCCCTCGCGGTCAGCCGCGAGCAGCACCGCGCGGTGCGGCAGCTGGCCGCGGGTCGTGGCCAGGGAGAACGCGATGTCGGTGAGGCCGGCCGACGCCACGGCGGGGTCGAGCGCCACGTGTCCGCGCAGGCGCTCGGCCTGTGCGCGCAGCGCCGCCTCGCTGCTCGCGGACAGCAGGCACGGCACGGCCGGCAGCACGACCCGCGGCCCGGCGTGCGGCCCGGTGTCCGGCGCCGCCCCGGGTGTCGTCGCGTCCCGCTCCGGCAACTCCAGCACGGCGTGGGCGTTGGTGCCGCTGATGCCGAACGAGGACACCGCGGCCCGCCGGGGGTGGCCACGCTCGGGCCAGGGAACCGCCTCGGTCAGCAGCGACACCGCGCCGCCGGACCAGTCCACGTGCGGGGTGGCCTCGTCGGCGTGGAGGGAGCGGGGGAGCAGCCCGTGGCGCAGCGCCATCGTCATCTTGATGACGCCGGCGACCCCCGCGGCGGCCTGGGCGTGTCCGATGTTCGACTTCAGGGAGCCCAGGTGGAGCGGGTGGCCCGCCGGGCGGGCGCGGCCGTAGGTGGCCAGGAGCGCCTGGGCCTCGATCGGGTCGCCCAGCGCCGTCCCCGTGCCGTGCCCCTCCACGGCGTCCACCTCGGCGCCGGACACGCCGGCGGCGGCCAGCGCCCGCTCGATGAGCGCCACCTGGGAGGCGCCGTTGGGTGCGGTCAGCCCGTTGCTGGCGCCGTCCTGGTTGACGGCCGAGCCGCGGACAACGGCGAGCACGGGGTGGCCGTGACGGCGGGCGTCGCCCAGCCGTTCGACCAGCAGGAGTCCGGCCCCCTCCGACAGACCGGTGCCGTCCGCGGACGCCGCGTACGCCTTGCAGCGGCCGTCGGGTGCCAGGCCGCGCTGCTTGCTGAACTCCGTGAAGGCCAGCGGCGTCGCCATGACCGTGGCGCCGCCCGCCAGCGCCAGCGTGCACTCGTCCCGGCGCAGCGCCTCGCACGCCAGGTGCAGCGCCACCAGCGAGGAGGAGCACGCCGTGTCCACGGTCACGGCGGGGCCCTCGAGCCCGAAGGTGTAGGCGATGCGCCCGGAGACGACGCTCCCCGAGCCGCCGGTGGTGAGGAATCCCTCGAGGCCGTCAGGGGCGGGAACCAACCGGGCCAGGTAGTCGCCGTACATGGCGCCGACGAAGACGCCCGTGCGACTGCCGCGTACCGAGTCCGGGGCCAGGCCCGCGTCCTCGAACGCCTCCCAGGCGGTCTCCAGCAGCAGCCGCTGCTGCGGGTCGATGGCCGGTGCCTCGCGCGGCGAGATGCCGAAGAACTCCGCGTCGAACCGGGCGGCGTCGTGGAGGAAGCCGCCTTCCTTGGCGTACGAGGTGTGCGGGGCGTCGGGATCGGGATCGTAGAGTGAGGCGAGGTCCCAGCCGCGGTCGGCGGGGAACGGGCCGATCGCGTCCACCTCGTCGGTGACCAGCCGCCACAGGTCCTGCGGGGAGGCGACTCCCCCGGGATAGCGGCAGGCCATCCCGATGATGGCGATCGGCTCGCCGTCGCGCTCGGTGAGGCGGTCGTTGACGGCCCGCAGCCGCTCGTTCTCCTTCAGCGCGGCCCGCAGTGCCTCGACGACCTGCTGCGATGGTTCGGATGGCGTGGACGGCATCGTTCGCTCTCTCCGTCGTGGTCCCGGCCGCACAGGGCCCGGCCGGGACGGGTCGGGCTGGGTCAGGACTCGCGGTCGCCGAGGGCCAGGCGGACCAGTTCGTCCGTGGTCATCGCGTCCAGGGCGCTCTCGCCGTCCGGTTGGTCGCCGTCGCCGGGAGCATCGCTCGGAGCGGGTTCGGGCGCGTCGGGGACGAGGTCGGCGCGCAGCCGCTCCGCGAGCACCGCGGGAGTGGGGTGGTCGAAGATCAGGGTGGGGGGCAGCCTGACCCCGGCCACCGTGCTCAGCCGGTTGCGGAGCTCGACCGCGGCCAGCGAGTCGAAGCCCAGTTCCTGGAACCGGCGGTCGGCCGTCACCCGGTCATGCGTGGCGTGGCCCAGGACGGCCGCCACCTCCGACCGCACGGCCTCGAGGACGAGATGCCGGTGCTCGTGCCGGGGAGCCTGTGCCAGTCGTGACCGCAGGTCGGCGGCGGGGCCCCGGTCGGCCGGCGGCCGGTGCGCGGCGGGGACGAGCGCCCGCAGCAGCGGCGGGGCCGACTCCCGGTCGATCGACCGCAGGTCCAGCCGGGCGGCGGCCAGGGCGGGAGCCCCGGCGGCGAGGGCCGCGTCGAGGAGCGCCAGGCCCTCCTCGGCGGACAGCGCCGCGATGCCGATGCGGGCCAGCCGCAGCAGTTCCGCCTCGCCCAGACCGCCGGTCATCTCGCTCGCGTCGGCCCACAGGCCCCAGGCCACCGAGAGCGCGGGGAGTCCCTCCGCGTGGCGGACGTGCGCCAGGCCGTCGAGGCAGGCGTTGGCGGCGGCGTAGTTGGCCTGGCCCGCGGAGCCCAGCACGCCCGCGAGCGACGAGAACAGCACGAAGGCCGTCAGGTCCGACGTCCGGGTCAGCTCGTGGAGATGGCGGGCGGCCTCGACCTTCGGCCGCAGCACGCGGTCCATCCGCTCCGGGGAGAGCCGTTCGACGACGCCGTCGTCCAGCACCCCGGCCGCGTGTACGACCCCGGTCAGCGGCCGGTCCTCGGGGACGCCGGCCAGCAGGGCGGCCAGCGCCTCGCGGTCGCCGGTGTCGCACGCCGCGACCGTCACCACGGCGTCGGCGGCGACCAGTTCGGCCACGAACTGCTCGGCGCCCGGCGTGGCCATGCCGCGCCGCCCGGTCAGCAGCAGGCGCCGCACGCCGTACCGGACCACCAGATGACGAGCCACCAGGCGGCCCAGGGTGCCGAGGCCGCCGGTGATCAGGACGTGGCTGTCCCCGTCGAACGGCGCGCGCGGTGCGTTGGCCGTCGCGGCGCCGCCGGCCGGGTGCCGGCGCAGCGCGGGGACCCACGTCCGCCCGGCCCGTACGGCGAGCTGCGGTTCGTCCGAGGCCAGGATCGGGGGCAGGCACCGGACGGACTCCGGGTGCCCGTCGGTGTCGACCAGACTGAAGCGCCCGGGGCGTTCCGTCTGGGCGGAGCGGACCAGGCCCCACACCGCCGCCCCCGCCAGACGCGGACGTTCGGCGGCGGTGACCGCGACGGCGCCCGTGGTCAGGAGGACGAGCCGGGAGCCGTCGAAGCGCTCCTCCGCGAGCCAGCGCTGCACGACGGTCAGGGCCGCGTGGCCGGTCCCGGACATCCCCTCGTCCGGCCCCTCCGGGGTGTCGAGCCCGGTGACGATGGTGACGGCGGGCAGGGGCGCGCCCTCGGCCACGGCGCGGCGCAGCGCGTCCAGCTCCGGATAGGCGTGCACGCCCACCCCGAAGGCGCGCATCGCCTCCGTCACGTCGGCCACGTCCTGACCCACGACGGCCCAGGGCCCGGCCGAGGGTTCGGCCGTTTCCTCCCGCCGCGTCCAGCCCAGCGCGAACAGCCCGGCGCCGTCGGCGGGGCCGGCCCCGCCGGCCGGGAGCTCGCGCGGTGTGAGCTCGCCGACGCGGAGGAGGGGCGTGCCGGTGTCGTCAGCGATGAGCACCGAGAACGTGTCGCCCTCGCCCGCGCGCAGCCGGACGCGGAGCGTGCCCGCACCGGCCGCGTCCCGCAGGCTGAGCCCGCTCCACAGGAACGGGACCCTCAGCCGGCCGCCGTCCTCGTCTGGGGCATCGAGGAGCGCGGCGTGCAGGGCGGCGTCGAACGCGGCCGGGTGGATGCCGAAGCCCTCGCCGGGGCCGACGAGTTCCTCCGGCCCCTCCGGCGGCGTGACCTCGGCGTACACGTCGCGGCCGTGTCGCCACACGGCGCGCAACCCCTGGAAGGCGGGGCCGTACTCGTAGCCGCGCTCGGCCAGCCGGGGATAGAGGTCGTCGACGGGGATGGCGCTGGCCTCGCGCGGCGGCCACACGGCGAACGCGTCGTCGGCGTCGGGGTCGGCGTCGGGGTCGTTGTCGTCAGCCGCCGGTCGGCCGGCGGTCGCGCCCAGGACGCCGACGGCGTGGCGGGTCCACGACCCCCCCGCCGGCCCCGGTGCCCCGTCGGGCCGCGCGTGGAGCGCGAAGGCGCGGGTACCGTCGTCGGCGGGCGGGTCCACCAGGAGCTGGATCGTGCTGCTCCCGGTGAGCGGCAGCGGCGCCTGGATGGCCATGTCGGCGACCTCGCCCGCGCCGCCTGTCTGACGTGCCGCGTGGAGGGCCATCTCCGCGAACGCCGCGCCCGGCAGCACCGGCTCACCGAGGACGGCATGTTCGGCCAGCCAGGGCCGGGCGACCGGGTCGAGCCGCCCGGTGAACACCCACCCCCGGCCACCGGCCAGTTCGACGGCGGTGCCGAGCAGCGGGTGACCGCCGCCGCCCGCCACCGGGGCCTCGGCCGGCGCGCTCTGCCAGTAACGCTCGCGCTGGAAGGGATAGGTGGGCAGGGCGATCCGCCGCGCGTCGGTGTCCGCGAAGAGGGCCGACCAGTCGACGTCGACACCATGGCAGTGGGCCTCGGCGAGGGAGGTCAGCAGCCGCCTGGCCTCGTTCTCCTGGCGGCGCAGGGTGCCCAGCGCGACGGCCTCCGCGCCGGAGCGCTCGATGGTCGCCTGGACTCCCAGAGTGAGCACGGGGTGCGGGCTGACCTCGATGAAGACGTGGTGGCCGGCGGCCAACAGCGCGTCGGTGGCCTGCTCGAAGCGCACCGTCTCCCGCAGGTTGCGGTACCAGTACGCCGCGTCCATCGCATGCCCGTCGGGCAGGAAGTCCCCGGTCAGGGAGGAGCAGACGGGGAGGTCGCCCGCGCTCGGCCGGACGCCTGCGAGGAGTTCGGCCAACTCGGCCTCGATCTCCTCGACCTGGGTCGAGTGGGAGGCGTAGTCCACGTCGACGCGCCGGGCGTGCGCGTCCTGCCGCGCGCATTCGGCGAGGAACTCCTCAAGGGCCTGGGGATCGCCGGAGACGACCACCTGGGTCGGCCCGTTGACCGCGGCGATGCCGATGCGGCCCGGCCAGGCGCCGATCGTCTCCCGCACCCAGGCGGCGGGCCGGACCACCGACACCATGCCGCCACGTCCCGACAGCGCGTTCAGCGCCCGGCTGCGCAACGTCACCACGCGGGCGGCGTCCGGCAGGGAGAGCACCCCGGCGACGCAGGCCGCCGCGATCTCGCCCTGCGAGTGGCCGACGACGGCCGCCGGTTGCACGCCGAACGACCGCCACACCTCGGCCAGCGACACCATCACGGCCCAGAGCACGGGCTGGACGACGTCCACCCGGTCCAGGCCTGGCGCCCCCTCGGCGCCACGGATCACGTCCAGGAGGGAGAAGTCCGCCAGACCCTCCAGGGCCGCCGCGCACTCCGCCATCCGCCGGGCGAAGACGGGTGAGGTCTCCAGGAGGCCGGCCGCCATGCCCGCCCACTGCGTGCCCTGCCCGGGGAAGACGAACACCGGACGGCCGACGGGGCGGGCGTGCCCGGCGACCACGCTCGGGGAGTCGGCGCCCTCCGCCAGGACCCGCAGCCCGCGCTCCAGTTCCGCCCGGTCGGACACCACCAGGGCGGCGCGCCGGTCGAACCGGGCGCGGCCTTCCGCGAGCGTCCGGCCGACGTCCGCCAGCCGGGCGTCGGGGTGCTCCGTGATGTGCGAGAGCAACGTGGCGGCCTGGGCCCGCAGCGCCTGGTCCGTCACGGCGGAGAGCAGGATCGGGGTCCCGGATTCCCGTGGGTGGGTCGGTGGGTGGGTTGGTGGGTGGGTGGGGGTGGGGGGTTGTTCGAGGATGAGGTGGGCGTTGGTGCCGCTGATGCCGAAG